>JBKBUO010000097.1:0-2903 GCA_046290005.1 Archaeoglobaceae archaeon
CGTCGGGATGTGCGTAAATCTTTACTTTACCCAAAAAAGACTTTAATCCAGTTGTGTGGTCGTAATGACCATGGCTGAGAACTATCTTTGATGGGAGTGGTTTGTTCATCGCTAAGAGATTTTCAAAGGCTACGCTTTGTCCAGAGTCGAGCAAAATAGTCTCATCGCTTTCGATGAGAACTGAAAAACCCCACTCTGCTTTGTAGCTACTTGGAACGAGCGCTTTGTTGTCGGACAAAATCGTGACCTTCATAGAATTCGTTACGGCAAACTATTTAAAAAGATTCGCGAAGTTTCTGAATGAAAATCGCAATCGTTGGCGCTGGATTGACTGGGCTAAGGTGCGCAATGGAACTTAAAGAATTCGCAGAGGTCAAGGTATTTGAAAAAAACTCGATCGGTGGTCTTGTTTCGAGTTTCTGCAATGGTTATTGCATCGAAAAATTTTACCATCATGCCTTCAAAACTGATAATGAGCTTTTGGATTTAATAAAAAAACTTGGTCTTGGCTCAAAGCTCGTTTGGAAGACTGTAAAAGTTGGTTTTGCAAAAGATGGGAGGATATACTCGCTAAGCACACCATTTGAGATTTTACGCTACCCCTATATGAACATCTTTGAAAAGTTCAAGCTTGCGATGTTTACGATAAGGAGTAGAAAAAAGAAATTCGAAGAGTTCGACGAAGTCGAAGCTTTGAAAGCTTTGAGGGAGGAGCTTGGAGAAAAACTTCTCGAGAACTTCTTCGTTCCTATGTTAAATGCGAAGTTTGGTGAGAACTCGAAGCAAGTAAGCTACGCATGGCTTCTTGCGAGGGTTGCGATCAGAAGCAATAGAAAGCTAAAGGGCGAAGAAATCGGCTACCTTAGGCACGGGTTCCATCAGATGGTTGAAAGAATGTGCAATGGGATCGAAATCGTGAAGGAGGGGGCAAAGATAAAAATAAATGGGAAGTGGGACGTTAACGGTGAAGATTTCGATGCAATAGTGTTCACAGCCCCCCTGCCTGAGCTTGGAAAACTATCAGAGAGGCTCAAAATTCCAGAGGTTCGATACCAAAGCTCAGTATGTGCGCTTTTATCGCTTAAGGAAAGAATTTCCGACGTTTACTGGATCAACGTTGACAAAGCCTATTTCGGCGCAATCATCGAGCACACGAACTTCATGCCCTTCGAAGACTACGGTGAGAACCTCGTATACCTTGCAAGCTATACAACACCGGAAAGCGAGTTTTTCAAGTTAAAGGAAGAAGAGATCAAAAAGCTATTTCTCAAAGACTTGGAAAAGTTTGGAGTTAAGAGCGAAGACGTAAACTGGATGAGGATTTTTAAGGCGAAGTTTAGCTCTCCGATTTATGAAAAGGGATTTCTGAAAAAGATAACACCTTATAAAGTCTCCGAGGGCTTTTATATCGCTGGCATGACATCAAAGCCAAATTATCCGGAGAGAAGTATGAACGGAAGTCTGCTCGCGGGCAGAGAGGTTGCCGAGCAGATAAAAAGAGATTTTGGACTTTAGCTACCTTCTTATGATCTTTATCTCCTCGTATAGCTCCTTCAACGCTTCAAGATAGTCCATCTCTCCTCTTTCAATTGCATCCATCTTCTCTTCCAGTGCTTTGGTTCTGTTCTCCGAGATAAATCGTTCATAGTTTGCAACGAGATACTCGTAGACTTCAATCCCATCTTTCGTTGGAATTAACTTGCCATTCTTTTCAATAACGTAATTTCTCGAGAAAAGTTTTTCAATGATCGTCGCATAAGTCGACGGCCTTCCAATGCCACGCTCCTTCATAAGCTTCACTAACTCAGCTTGTGTCAAGAGAGAAACTGCCGGAATTTTTCTGAGTTCGACCTTTGTTCTATAAACACCCGGATTTATGTCTTTTTTAACCCAGACAGACTTAAACAGCTCGTAAGCTTTACCTTCCACTTTTACAATCCTTTCCTCATCAAAATCCTTGCCATTCACTTTAATTCTGAATTTCTTGATTGTGATATCGAAATCTCTGCACTGCGAAGCCATAAATCTACGGAAGATCAGATCGTAAAGCGCAAAATGAGCCCAGGTAAAGTTTTCAACGACAAAAATTCCCTCTTCTATCAGCCTTTCAAGCGAATTTCTGTCTATAGCCCTTGTTGGACGAATGCACTCGTGAGCTCCTTCTGAGAACCATTCTCTACCTTGAAAGTTCTCTCCCAGGAAATCCCTTGCTATGCTCATACCAACCTCACTAACTCTAGTTGAATCCGTGCGATGGTAGGTTATTAGCCCGTTTTCGAATAGATCCTGTGCTATCTGCATAGTTTGCTTTGTGGACATCTTTAGTATTGCGTTTGCGTCAAAGAGCAAGTAGTTCGTTGTATAAGGTGGTAAAGGCGCTCTTTTTTCTACTCTTTGCTCGAGCAATTCAACTTCTACTTCGACCTCCTTCTCATTTGTCTCGAGTTCCAACACTAAGTCAAGGTCTCGGAGAATTGCGATCGTTTTCTTCTTTCTCGAATTAACGTATCTCTCGATTATCCATCCAAGCGCAGGTGTTTGTGCTCTACCAGCGGAGAGATTTCTTCTCCCAAAGTGGTTCTGGAGCTTCTGACTCAACTCGAATCCAATCCACCTGTCTTCGATTCTCCTAAGGATCTGAGATTTTACAAGATTGAGATTCGGTTTCTTTAGGTCTTTAAGCGCCTTAAGGATTGCTCTCTTTGTCACCTCATGAAACTCCGCTCTACTAAGGTTTCCACAAAGGAGACATCGAAGATCCCAGCAGATCTTTTCCCCTTCCGCATCAGGATCGGTGCCAACGATTACAATCTCCGCTTCTTCCGCAACTCTCCTTAGAGTCGAGATTATTCTCCTCGCATCTTCGAACTCACCACTCTTGCACTTTGGACAAAGGCTTTCAG
>JBKBUO010000098.1:0-2872 GCA_046290005.1 Archaeoglobaceae archaeon
ATTTCGCCATCTGTTCTCTGTCAACGGATGGAACGTGGTAATTTTCCGCTCTCTCCACTATTTTCCTCAGCCATTTAACTGCTTCAACGGGATATTTGCCTATCGCAGTTTCTCCAGTCAGCATCAAGGCGTCGACACCCTCAAAAACTGCGTTAGCGATGTCTGAGACTTCCGCTCTCGTAGGTGTTGGATTGCCTATCATAGATTCAAGTATCTGCGTTGCGATCACGACTGGCTTTCCAATTTTGAGAGAGTTCTCAGCTATGGTCTTCTGCAACCTCGGAACCTCTTCCAACCCAAAGTTCATCCCTAAGTCACCTCTTGCAACTAAAACCGCATCCGATACCTCGATTATCCCCCTTAGATTCTCAATCGCTTCTCTCGTTTCTACCTTGCTCATAACCATCGCACCACATCCAATATCTTTCAAAAAGCGTTTAAGTGTCTCAACGTCCTTAGGACTTTTAACCAAGCTCGCCCCTATGTAATCTGCGAATTTTCGAAGCGCTCTGAGATTTTCAGCGTCTTCTGAACTTATATAAGGTAGATCAAAGGTTTTTCCTTGAAAAACCACGCTTTTTCTCGATCTTAGCTCGCAGTTTGTCAAAGCCTCTGCTTTGATGCGATCGCTCGAAACATCGACAACTTTAAACCTCGATCTTCCGTCGTCTAAGAGCATTATGTCCCCTACGGATACCTTCTTGAAGATTTCAAAACGGGGAAATGGGACCCTCAACTTTTCCCGCGAGTAATCTGAGGAGAACTCGACGATCGATCCAGCTGGAACTCTAAGCGTTTCCGGAAAATCTCCAAGTCTGAGAGATGGTCCCCTAAGGTCGATTAAAATCGTTGCCAACTTACCAACTTTTGCTTCCGCATTCCTAATTTTTTCGATGAATTCGAACCATATCTCTGGATTTCCATGGGCTAAGTTTATCCTGAAGCCAGAAACTCCTTCGCTTAGCATCGCCTCCACTACTTCTTCTGAGCTCGAAGATGGTCCAAGGGATGCGATGATCTTCGTTTTCATAACAACACGGAGGACAAGAGGTTTTAAAATCATAGCCCAATGGTTTCCAAGTTCCCCCAGTGTTACCTTGTGAAACAATCCGCAGACAACACCGGGAAAGAAAAGATTATAAAAGATAGATCTGCTATGCCTTTATGATGCAGATTCAGAGGGGCAGCATTCTAAAGGGGCCCTTCTGGCCTGAAAAAGTAAGAGTGATTTCTGTAAAGAAGATTGGCAACGACAAGATAGGGATCGAAGCTGTCGGACTCGAGAGGAATCAGTTCTACAATCCAATTCTATCTGAGGAAGATCTGAAAAAGATCGAAATCTTGGAAGAAGAGAGGTTCTCCTTTTCCGCAGATGGAGAATCTCTTTTCCTATACTTGGAGGCTTGTAGAATACGGAACGCGCATCAGTTCGATCCTATTTATGCGGTGAACGTTTCACAAATCGAACCCTTGCCCCATCAGATCGATGCAGTTTATCACTACTTGCTACCGAATCCAAGAATTAGATTCATGCTCGCAGACGACCCGGGAGCTGGCAAAACTGTAATGGCTGGTCTACTGCTGAAGGAGCTGAAGTATCGAGGCTTAGTGGAGAGGACGATCATCGTTGTTCCTGGACATCTAAGGGATCAGTGGATAAGAGAGATGAAGGAGAAGTTCCAGGAGAATTTTTCTATTGTGGACAGAAACGTCTTAAAGAGCGAGTGGGGAAGGAACGTTTTCGCGAGCAGAAACCAACTCATAATCTCGATGGACTTCGCAAAACAAGAAGACGTGATATCCGCTTTAAAGGAATCCAAGTGGGATCTCTGCATAGTTGACGAGGCTCATAAGCTGTCCGCTTACAAATACGGTGAAAAGATAGATAAAACGCAACGATATAAGCTTGGCGAGATTCTTTCGGAGATCTCTACGCATCTACTTTTCCTCACCGCAACACCTCATCGTGGCGATCCTGAGAACTTCCGCCTACTGCTCAGACTTTTAGAGCCAGACTTTTTCGCAAACACCTCTATGCTCCGCGAGTCAATCGAGAAAAAAGACTACAATACTTTGTTTTTGAGGAGAATGAAGGAGCATCTAAAGGACTTCTATGGGAATCCGATTTTTCCGCCGAGGAAAGTAGAAACGATTAGGTATAGGCTTTCCGAGGATGAAATAAGGCTCTACAACGCGGTCACAGAATACGTGAGAGAGCATTTCAACAAGGCTTTGGAGAAGGAAAAGCGCAACGTCGCGTTTGCGCTCACAATTTTGCAACGCCGCCTTGCTTCGAGTGTTCGTGCAATAAGAAAGTCTTTAGAGCGTAGACACAAGCGTTTAAAAGAATTATACGAAAAGGGATTGGTGCTCAAAGAGGAGGAGGAGATCGACGAAAACTACTTAGAGGATTTAGAGGAAAAGGAGCGATGGAAGAAAGAAGAGGAGTTGATGGAGAAATTAACGTCTGCAGAAACACTTGAAGAACTTAAAGAAGAGATAGATAAACTTTCAGAACTCGTAGAGCTTGCAAAGAATGTAGAGAAGAAAGAGGTGGAGACTAAGCTCAACGAGCTCAAAAAAGTGTTAGACGCGGAAGGGCTTCAGCAGAGCGAAACGAAGCTTTTGATCTTCACAGAGTTCAGAGATACCTTGGAATACTTGGTCGAAAAATTACGAAGCTGGGGCTTCTCTGTATCTTATATCCACGGCGGGATGGATTTGGATTCAAGGATTAGGGCTGAAGCGGAGTTTAGAGAGGAGACGCAGGTAATGGTGTCAACTGAGGCGGGTGGAGAAGGTATAAACCTCCAGTTCTGCTGGCTCGTCGTGAACTACGACATCCCCTGGAATCCAAACCGCCTCGAGCAAA
>JBKBUO010000099.1:0-2716 GCA_046290005.1 Archaeoglobaceae archaeon
ACCCTCGCGCCTTTTCTCCATAGAATCGCCCCGAGCTTTCTCTCCAGGTTCTCATCCAACTTAGTCCCTAAACCGCTTGCGCGGACGCAAAAACTGCTATGGATTTCAATTTCAGAGAAAACAGATTCGAGTTCGCTGAAATCGCAAGTTGCAAACAATTCAATCGCTTCATGAGAGAAGGCGAGCCTTTCAAAGAACTCTTCACCTTCGAAGTCTATCGTGAGAACCCTTCCATCGAGAGAATGACTTTTCAAGTTTCCAAAGGCTTCTGCAAGGCTCAAAACCTCTAAGACTGCGATATCGATGTTTTCTCCGGAAAGGAGAAAGGAGAACTTCATTTTTTCTTCTTTCTCTCTCTAATCTCGATTATCTTCTTCGCAACCTCGATCATCAGCTTCTTGTCCTCATTTTTTATAACAACCCTCCCCCCTTCCTCCCACCAGCACCTCGGATACTTCTTGTTCTCAGCTATGAAATCCAACCCGAGTTCTTTGCATGCTTGAATTAGCTCTTGAAATCGAACGTTGGGCACAGCAAATCTCTTTGCAATCTTTCTGCCTTCAGCCCTTGACTTCTTCGCCTCAAGATTCGCCACCCAGATTATCATAACTACCCCATTTTTCTAAACGTGATCTCAACAAGCGGATGCGGGACGTCTTCTATTATCTCCACATCTCTTAGCGAGTTCAAGCCCCTCTTCTTCGCCATCTTTTCAATTCCAAGCTCAACGTTCCCATCCACGGATATCAGATACGCGTCGAGCTCTTCAATCCCGAGCTTCATCGCAGCAACCGCTCTGTGGTGCCCATCGATGAGGAAGTAGCGTGAATCCTTCTTGATCACGATCACTGGCTCCGCAAGTCCGCGTTTTATCTCGTGTATCCTCCCACGAAGCTCATCAGCGTAAACCTTGCTCTGCGTTGGAATTAGCTTTGAAACCTCGACTTTGCCACGTTCAACGCTTACCTTTACTCCGTGGACTTTCTCGACCGTCTTCTTGAGCTTCTCAACTTTTGACGGATCAACCCTTTCGATCTGACTCCTTATCACGTCCGCGTTGGATATGATCCCAACGAGTTTGTTCGCATCATCCACAACTGGGAGCTTAGAGTGTCCAGTTCTGAACATCACCCTCGCCACGTCGCGGAGATCCATGAACTCTCGGGCAACGTATAACTGCTTAGACATAACATCCTTTATCTTCGTCTCCGGTTTCACAGCAATTATGTCGACAGCGGAAACGTAGCCTACGAGTCTGTTCTCAGAATCAACAACTGGAAAGCTGTCGTGCCCCGTTTTCTTTATCAAGTCAATTGCATCCGCCACCGTAGCTTCTGGGCTCAATGTGTAAACGTTCTTAGTCATGTAATCTACGACTCGGATCTTCATAGCTTCTCCAAGTAGTCCACGACGTTCTTGAAGATATAATATCCATCTCCAAAGCCTCGCTTTCTATAGTCAAACACAACTCTCTCGGGATGTGGCATCATCCCTAAAACTGTGTGAGTTGTGTTGCAGATTCCGGCGATGTTGTAAAAGCTCCCATTCGGGTTCCAAGGATAGCCAGCGTAATTTCCTTTCTCATCGACGTATCTAAAAACTATTTGCCCGTTCTCAATTAGATTCTCGAGAATCTCCTCCTCACGATCCTTCGGAAAGACGACCTTTCCCTCTGCATGCGCAACTGGAATTCTAAGGATCTCCTTCTCAACTTCTTTCGTGAAGACACATTTTCGACTTTCAACTCTGAGCAACGTGTGCCTACACTCGAATCTGTTCGAATCGTTTATCGCCAATGCCATCTCTGGTCGATCGGAAATGGGTTTATCCTCATCAAAGCCCGGCAACGCTCCAAGCTCTGCCAAGATCTGAAAGCCGTTACAGATTCCCAAGATAGGGTAGCCGGATTTTATGAAATCCTCGAGATCTTTTCTCAGAACACTCTTAACCCTCGCTGAAAAAATTGCTCCTGCGCGAACGTAGTCGCCAGCTGAAAATCCGCCTGGAAAAACGATGCAGTGGTAGTCAAAAATGCTCCTTTGCTCCTCGAATCTTATCGTGTCGCTGTAAAATTGCTTCAAGTGGACAATTTCAGCCTTCACCCCTAAGCTCTCAAATGCCATCGCAGTTTCGTCTTCGCAATTCGTTCCCTCGATCCTAAGCACCGCGACTCTGATCTCTTCTCTGTCCATACTCCAAGTTCACGCTGAATATTAGAACTTTGCTGATCAGAAGAACCAGTTTCTCGGAAAAACCACCTTTGTCGCACTCCTACGGATGAGCTTAATGAATTTTTCTAAAGCAGCCCCTTCAACTCTCTCATCGAGCGCCGTGGATCCTTTACGATGGATTTCTCTTCCGTAGCTCCAAAGGATGTCGTCTAAGATATCCGCTTCTATTCCAGATGCTTCAGAGAGAGCGTTCAAAGCTTTAGATACTTCTTCTCTCAACTCGTAGCTCTCTTCTTCGCTCAATACTTCGCCCCTCCTTATCTTTTTCAAAACCTCATCCCTTGGCTGAACGATTTCAGCGGACAAAGCCAGTTCGACGAGAACGCTATCGACTGGGAAGCCTATCTTCCCCTTTATTCCAAACCCTTGTCTCTTTAAAATTTTCAGTAGGAGGTAGCTCTTCTTCTTCAGCGGATCCTCGTAGGCTCTGAACTTCTTGAGCCCTTCGATCACTTTCTCAGCTGAAAACTCCGCAGTGCGAAGGA
>JBKBUO010000100.1:0-2649 GCA_046290005.1 Archaeoglobaceae archaeon
GATTTCAACCACTCTCTCTTCTGGCAAACCTTCGATCTCGATCTCCACGGGATTTGCGACGAAAAAGAACCTGTTCGCCTTTGCATCAACGATCTTTCTATTCTCTGCAAACAGATTTTTCATGCTCACATTCACTTCGCTCTCGCTGAGTCCCAAGGCTATGAAGAACTTTCTAATCGCCTCCGCTTCAATTCCCCTCCTGCGCAAAGCTCGAACCGTAGGCAACCTCGGGTCATCCCAGCCTTCGAATTTTCCCGCTTCAATCTCCTTCTTTATCAAAGATGTCGAAAGCTTACCGAATTCCACGATGTTTACCCTTCCCCAGTGGATAGTCACGGGATACTCCCAGCCGAGGTATTCGTAGATGTATTTCTGCCTCAGCTCGGAATCGCGCAAATCCTTGCCTCGAAGTATGTGCGTCGTGTTGCACAATTTGTCCTCGATTGCAGACTCGAAGTCGAGTGTGGGATAAACGAAGTAGGCATCGCCTACGAGCGGATGAGGTGTGTAGATTATCCTGAAAGCAACCCAGTCACGAACCGCCGGATCTTTATGGGACATCTCAGTCTTTATTCGCAAGACAACTTCTCCCTCGCTGTAACGACCTTCGAGCATTTTTTTCCAAATTTCGAGGTTCTTCTCGATCTCGCCTTCTCTGTGTGGGCAAGGAGTTCCAGAATCTCTGAACTTCTTGAACTCTTCACGTTTACAGAAACAAGCGTAAGCTTTTCCAAGTTCTATTAGCTTTTTTGCATACTCGTAGTAGATAGGAATTCTCTTCGAAGCATAAATAACTTCGTCAGGCTTGTAGCCAAGCCATTCCACATCTTCGAGATACCAGTCGTATGCTTCAAGCATTGGGCGCTTTGTTCTCGGGTCCGTGTCATCAAACCTTATTATATACTTTCCATTATAGATTTTGCAGTATTCGCCGTTGATTATTATCCCCCTTGCTGATCCGAGCGTTGGCGGACCGTTTGGATTTGGAGCGAATCTCATCACAACCTTTCCCTTTTCAGCCTTTGGAAGCGGTGGTAAGCTCATTTCTCTCTCAGAAACTTTTTTCTCAACGTGATATTTGCTTATAAGCTCTCTTTTCTGTTCTTCGTCGAGCATCTCGAACTCTCGAATGCACTCACGAACAATTGGTATAAGCTCCTTCACCTTCGCCTTAAGCTCGGGTTTTTCCGCGATAACTTTTCCAATCACCGCCTTTTCATCCGCTTTTCCAAACTTCGCAGAGTTTATCGCAACAAATTTCATCACAAGATCTTTCACGTCCAGAGATCGTTGCTCGGATATAAAAGCTATTTCACTTTTTTAACCGAGTAGACAAAGAGATACCTTGCTTTCGAGTTGAATCCAAGACTTTCAGTGCTCATCCTTGATTTAATCTTGAACTTCCTTTTCAATTTCGAAATGAAAAGCCTTGCATCCTCCACATTCTCGAAAAATAGATCTATTCCGTCCTTTGATCGTATAACTTTAGCCTTCTCGCTTAGTTTTAGAATTGCAGAGATTTCTTCGCTATCAAAACCTCTCAACTGAACTTTTGCGGGATGCATCCTTCGATCTCGAGTATCTTTTTCGCCCACTTGAGTTTTCTTAGCTTTACTCCCTCTGCTTTTTCAAAATTAAACCCGTATAGAACTATTTTCCTCGCCCCAAAGTTTTTTGCAATCAAAACTGCTCGATCGCCATCGGTAAAACCGCCAAAGTTGTAAACTCTATCAAAAGGTCTACTTTGGGTTGTTGCAACGAAATTTCTAAGCCTTGGAATGACTTCCCTTATCCTCGAAACGTTGTCTCCGTGGGCATGAATCACGAGAATGCATCCTTTTTTCTCGAGTTCCAAAAGCTTTTCCAAAGGTTCTTCAAGATCCGTTACGTGCACTGATGGAATCAGGGAGACTTTCTCGATCGCTTTACCAGCAGTTATTACGAAATCTTCCTCTATCTTCTCATTTTCATAAGCCCCGCCGATTACTGCGACGTCTTTTCCCCTTAAACGCTCTAAAACGCTTGAATCGAGCAGTTTATCCTTACCAAGTTCTGCGATCAGTCTTGCAGACTCCTCGTCTTTTTCCTTCGAGAAGCCAAAATCTCTTAGGATTTCCTCGTAGATCTTCAACCACTGCTCCAGGTGCATCTGCGGATTCCTATGTTCACTTTCAAGTCCTCGATCTCCCATTCCTTAACGTAGCCCTCAGCTTTTCCGAAGCTGAGCTTCAACGAACGTGTTTCATTCTTTATGTAATCCACCCACCCTTCCACGAGCTTTGGATCTGCGTCTATGAACGTTTCAATAAACTCCTCTACATTTAAATCGAGCTCCTTTCTCATGTGCTGAATTCTACGAACAAATTCCCTCGCAAAGGCTTCTCTTTGCAGAGCTTCATCGATTTCAACGTTCAAGTAAACTCTACCCTTCGAAAAGTCTGCTGAAACATAATCCGCCGGTAGCTTTTCCTCGACTATGATCCAGTCCCTACTTATCTTCATCCCCTCGAACTCGATCTCTTCTGGCAACTCTTTGAGCTTGGAAAGGAAGTCTGCAAAGTTCTTGGTCTTATCCTTCAAAACCCTTCCCACTTTCTTGAAATCTGGTTTCAGGATGATCTCTTTCTTCGGACTTCCAACCTTCACCTC
>JBKBUO010000101.1:0-2644 GCA_046290005.1 Archaeoglobaceae archaeon
GCCCCTCAAGCCAGCGCCTTTGACCACTCGGCAACCCCCGCTTTTTATAGCTGAATGGGTAGAAAAAGGCATATTAAGCTTTTGGTAATTTTAAAACCTCGGAAGCCTCGGTAGATAAGTGTTCGAATATCGCCCAAGAACTTAAAAAAAGCTCGATAAAGATCGTGAAGTAAAAAAGGTCAAATCCTAAGCTTTTCCATCAAGTTCATCGAGGATTTTCTCTATTTCCGTCCTCGTTTTCTCGATCTCCTTCTCCGTGTTTATAATGTGCCAACCCTTAAGCAAGGATAGAGCTCTTTCCCTAACCTCTTGCAAGGCCCTGATGTTCTCAAACATCTCCTTCTCATCTCTCTTAGAAAGTCTTTCCAAGAGAACCTCAGGCTTAGCTTCGAGAAAGAACATGTATCTTGAAGTTGGTAAAACGGTTGAAAAGAAGCGATAAAGGATTTTTGCGATTGGGGTTGGTAGGTAAAAGACCCCACCGATGTAGCGAACGAACACAAGAGTATCCGCTCTGCGGTAGTAACGCAAGAGAGAGTAAATAACGTCCAAGAAATAATAGATCGACGCTTTCAAATGGCTTATCTTACCCCTGCCGAGCAAGCTTTTCTTTGCCCTCCTACCAAAGAAGGAGTCGCTTGGATGGTTTCGAATCAAGACCCTTTCTCCTTTCCTCTCATACCTCTTTGCGATCAACTTCGCATGCGTATCTTTGCCAGCACCGTCAAGCCCATCGACGACGATGAACCTCATGTCACCACCGAGTATAGAAACGCAACGCTAAGCGACACGCTGAGATTGTCAAGCCCCTTTGGGGTAATTGCCTCGATAAACGTCGCAAGAACTGCAAAAAGGAAAAGTATCGCTTCTACCTTCCCGGTGTAGTAAAGGGAAACGATCGAGAACATAGCAATACAAGTGAGAAGCATCGCAAAGCTACCTTCGAGGCTCTTCGTGTCTCCAAAGACCTTAAAACTCCTTTTTCCATGGCGAACGCCAACGATAGATGCGAAGGCGTCACCATAGGACATCGCGATTATCCCAAGAGAGATCGCATCCATTCGATGGAATAAGAAGAAAGCGAGGATAGTCCAAGCTATGGAGTAGTAGAAAAGTCCCAAGTAATGTCCAGAGACCGTAGTTCTGCTTCCTAACTTCACCGGGGAGTAAGGGGTCATTAGAAACGTTAATACTACAAAAGGAAACGCAGCAAGGAAAGCCATGACCTCCCGGGACTCGAAAAATGGCAAGAGAAAAACGATGTTACCGACCATGATGTGCAAAAACTTCCTCGCGAGGAACTCTTTTTTGATCAGTTTTTCCGAAATCAACACCAAGGTTGCAACATACACGTAGACGAGGAGCAGCGGAAGTAGATCTTTCATTCAAGCTGAGTATGCGGAGGGTATAAAATTTTTAAGTTTAAAATTGAGCTACCTTAAAACATCGCTACTCCGAGAACTGGGTTATCGTTCCCCTCCTCCTCGCCCTTTCGAATGCCCAGAGGTATAACGCAACCAATAGAGCGAGTGCAAAGAACGAGATCGCATAACCGATCAGCAAGGGATTTCCGAAGCTCGTTTCAAAGCCATAGAAGCTACGGTAGAACTCGAGAAAGTGTGTCAACGGGATTGCATAAGAAATCGTTCTGATCGCCTCGGGAAGCATCGAAACTGGGTAATAAATTCCGCAAATGAGCATAAAGATCGCAGAAAGTGTCCATGCAAAGATCTCCGCGCGATAGCCGAAGATTAGTAGCAAAGAGCAAGTGATAACCCCAATTATCATCGCAGAGAGAAAAACGCCGAGCAAGAACAGCAGCAACCAAGGGAGGGGTATGAAAAGGTTGACCCGAAACAACGCCTCGCCTGCAAGAAATAAGATCGAGAACGCGATGAGCCCTCTAAAGATCCCAAAGAGCCAGGATCCGAGTATCATGTTCCATGCGCTTATCGGGGTTGCAAAGGTGTAGCGAACGCTCTTGCTCCAGATGTCAAAGAGTAAAACGTAGGCAACGTCGAGCTGTGAAACTTGGAGGACGCTGAGGGTTACCGCGCCGATCAATATAAAAGCGAACTGCTCTCTGTTGAGCTCGAGGTAAGCTCCCATCAACCCGACGGAGATCAAACCGATGACTGGCCAAAAGAGAGTTTCGAAGATCGTAAAGAAGTTTCTCTTCGTGATTATGAAGTTCCGATACGTGAATCCGAGCGTCTTGTAGATCTCATTTCGCAAGTTCATTGAAGACATCCTCCAGATCGATCTCTCTAACAACCACATTCTTAATTCTTCCGTAGTTCGCGACTTCCTTCGCTATGTCCCAAAGCCTTTTTTCAACGCTGTCCACGTAAAACGTGTAGCTGTTCCCATCTTTTTCCACCATGAAAACTCCTTCAAAGTTTCGAAACTTTCGATCTGGAATTTCTGCGTCGATCTCAATTGTTATCTTGTCTCTCATTTTAAGCATCCGCTTGAGATCTTCTTTTGTGCCTTCTGTAATTATTTCGCCATGGTTTATGAAGGCTATTTTCTTGCACAGCATTTCAGCTTCGCCCATGTAGTGCGTGGTGAGAACCACGGTTGTGCCACGATCCCTTTGCATTGCGATTATCTTCTCCCTAAGTCTTCTTGCAATCGGTGGATC
>JBKBUO010000102.1:0-2431 GCA_046290005.1 Archaeoglobaceae archaeon
ATCTAAGCCTTAAAAATCCGATGATTGCATCGTGCTCTGGGATCTCGTAGCAGATAAAGAACTCCTTTCCACCAGAAGCCGAGTAGTCGAGTATTTTTAGCTCAGCCTTCTTGTATTCCTCTTCTTTAACTCCTTTGTGCCCAACTTCTCTACAACGTATGCATCTGCAACTGTGTCCGAGTTCTCTCAGCTTCTCGTGAACAAGTTGTCTTACGTTCCCATACTTAAGCCCGATCGCTGCATTCACGGGTATATCCCTCTGAATTCTTTGAACCCTAACCCATTCTGGGAAGAATTTCTTAGCTTTTGCTATCAGCTCCACGACTTCTTCGGTTTCGTATGGTTTGTATTCCCCTCTTTCCCACATCTCGTGTAGCTCAGTGCCCTTGACGACGAGCGTCGGGTATATCTTCAGGTAATCCGGTTTGAAGTCATCGTTCTCGAATAGCTCTTTGAACATCCTCAAGTCTCTTTCGAAGCTCGAATTTGGCAATCCAGGCATGATGTGGTAGCAGACTTTGAACGCTGAATCTTTAAGGAGTTTTGTTGCCTCGATTGTTTCTCGAACCCCATGTCCACGCTTTATCTTGCTTAGAACGTCATCGTATATGCTCTGAACTCCAAGCTCAACCCTCGTAGCTCCGTATCGTAGCATTTCCAAGATATGCAACTCTTTCGCATAATCTGGACGGGTTTCGAAGGTTAATCCGACACATCTCACCTTCGCAGTTTCATTTTTCCTCTTTGCTTTTTCAAGATCTTTTTCCGCTCTTTTTTTACTGCCAAAGCAGTTTAAAGCGTTGTAGATGTCGAGAATGAAGCGCTCTTTGTATTCCTTGTCTCTTGCTATGAAAGTTCCACCCATCACGATGATCTCCGCTTTGTCAACGTTGTGACCAATCTCCGACAACTCCCTGAGCCTTGCCGTGACTTGTTTAAAGGCATCGTATCCATGTTGTTTTCCACGCATCGCAGCTGGTTCTAAGCCTACGTAGCTCTGCGGGCTGTTGAACTCAACTCCACCGGGACAAGGGACGCATTTGCCATGCGGGCATTTTGCCGGGGAGCTCATGACTGCGATGACGACGATCCCGCTTATGCTACGCGTGGGCTTTATCCTTAGAAGTTCTCTAAGCTTTTCGTAACATCCTACGTTCTTCGATTCTTTCAAAACCTCTGCGTTGCTTGGAACGCTTATTCCAAGCTCTTTCGCCAATTTTTTCTTTATTTCTACCGCTTCATCTCTGTTTTTTGCTTTCTGAGCTATTTCAATTGCTATTTTCCTCAAAAGCTCCTGCATCGCTTTAATCGATTTTTTGAAAATGCTTATAAGTTTAACCATCGATTGACAATGCCGGGGTTGCAGAGTGGAACTGCGCCAGCCTTGAGAGCTGGTTCCCTTTGGGATCGTGGGTTCGAATCCCACCCCCGGCGCTTTTTTGGGTTTTTCTTTGCTTTTATTGAGAAAAAGAAAGTTTCTACTTACTCTTTTCTTTGCTTTGAAGGCTTTTCTTAGCTTTTTCCTTTGCAAGGAGTATATATTTTTATTGAAAAGTATATACTTTTGAATTAATTAAAACTCGTGATTTGACCTATAAATGCTAAGATTCCGAAAACTGCGATCACAGCAACAAAACCTATCAGCTTTAGCACGAAGATGTCCACACCCTCTATTGGTGGGAAGAAAAAAGCCAAAGGTATGCGATTATGACTGCAATTGAAGCTATTAGCAAAGCCATTCCGGTTATTCCTTCTTTTTCCATAACTTTCTTAGTTTTAAAATTGAATATATGCCTTACTCTTTCGCCATTTCATCCTTTAACTCATTCAGAGCCAGTTTTATTTCTTTCGGCTTGTTTCTAAGCTCCCTCATCGCTTTGCTCACGTTCAGAGAAGAATCCCTCGGTCTTTTTGCTACCCAATTCAGACTTTCCATGCTCGTAGGTCTTATGAGATCTTTACTCAAATCAAAGGTCTTGGCAACGAGTTTTGCGAACTCGTATCTGCTCATTCTCGTCGCTCCGGCCAAGTGGTAAATTCCACTTAGCCTTCTCTCTGCAATTTCCAAAAGCATTTCTGCGAGATTCGTGTTCAGAGTCGGGGAATTGTATTGATCGCTTACAACGCTCACCGCCTCTTCTTTCCTCAGCTTCTCTATCAACCAAAGCGCAAAGTTCGTTTTACCAGACGCTGGCTTCGATCCATAGATAACGCTCGTTCTCGCAATGCAAAATTCTCCCAATCCCTTGACTATTTTTTCTCCCTCAAGCTTCGTAAAACCATAGTAGTTTATTGGATCCGTCTCTTCTTCTTCCCCATACATTCCCTTATCTCCTTTGAAAACGTAATCAGTCGAAACATAGATGAGAAAAGCCTTAAACTCCTTGCATAGCTTTGAAACGTTCTTAGTTCCTACAACGTTTATCTTCCA
>JBKBUO010000103.1:0-2366 GCA_046290005.1 Archaeoglobaceae archaeon
GGTTGCGATAAACGTTGTTACGAAAGAGGGACGAATGGTTGGGAAAGTTGAAGAAGAATTCGCTGAACGCCTTGTTGTCGGCGACATCTTCGTCTTGGCTGGAAAGACATTTAGATTCCTTAAATCGAAGGGGATGAACATAATCGTCGAAGAAGTCGAAGGTGAGAAGCCAACCGTGCCGAGTTGGTTCAGCGAGCAGTTGCCCTTGAGCTACGACTTGGCTTTGAGGATCCAGATGTTCAGGAGGGAAGTCGAAGAAAACCTCGAGAACGCAGTGGAGTGGCTTGTTGAAAACTATAAGATAGACGAGAACGCTGCGAAGGCTATCTACAGATACTTTGTCGAGCAAAAGCTCTTCAGCGAGATTCCGAATGACAAGAAAGTTGTGGTCGAGAAGTTCGAGGGAGAAAAGAACTACTACTTCTTCCACACGCTAATTGGAAGGAGGGCGAACAACGCAATCTCGAGGGCTTTCGCTTACCGTGTCGGAGTTATGAAGGATTGCAATGTCCAAATCGTTGCGAACGACAATGGATTTGCGTTAATCCTCCCGAGCTACAAGTTCTTGAACGACGTTGAAATAGAAACGCTCTTTTCAATGCCGAACTTCGAGGAGCATTTGAAGAAAGCTTTGGATCGAACTGAATTGCTAAGGCGGAGATTTCGACATGTTGCGGTTCGTAGCTTGATGATCCTTCGAAATTATCTCGGCAGAGAGAAGAGCGTCTGGAAACAGCAGCTCAACGCGGATGCGATCCTTAGCTTCTTGAAACGCTATTATCCAGATTTTCCAGTGCTTCGCGAGACCTACAGAGAGATAATGGAGGACTCGATGGATATAAGGAACGCTTTGCAGTTCCTTTCAAAGATTGGAAATGAGATCGAAGTGAGAATAGTTCGAGTCCCTTATCCGAGTCCCTTTGCGTTCAACTTGTTCGTTCTTGGCGAAGAAGACGTGGTGCTCATGGAAGATAGGCGTAGGATCTTGAAGGAGCTGCATGAAAAAGTGATGAGCGTTATCCGAGTTGAGAAAGCTTAATCGAGGCGCAACTTTCGATCAAGGAACAAGGGGGTTTTAGAGAGGTTGATCGAAGTTGCAAAGCTTGTGGACAATTAAAGGTTGATGTGTTCGTTTACACACCTGAGGACTTCGAGAAGATGATGAGCGTGGAAATCCTTTTGTAGAGCAAGTGCTGAAAGATGGAAAAGTGGTTTTTGAAAGAGGTGCAGAGAGTGAAAGTGGAAAAAGAAGAAGCTTTTAAGGTGGCTTGATCAAGCGAAGCACAACCTTGAAGTCGCCGAGAGCAATTTGAAGATGAACTTCTATTCCGACGCCTGCTTTATGGCAGAGCAAGCTGCGCAATTAGCGTTGAAATCATTCTTAATCTACAACAAAAGAAGAAGAGTTCTTGAGCACATCAAAGATCTCGCAAGGATTTGTGCGGATCGTCAATACTTTTTTGAACCCATTTGCTTACTCGAAACTCTTATGCCCAGCGCACAAATCACAGATACGAAAAGCCGAGAATTCGCAAAATGCCGAAAATAATTTCTGCAGTTATCGAAAACGATTTGAGAAAAGCTTATATACAAGAACTATCACTAATTTTTGGCGGCGGGATAGCCAAAGCTATACCCGCTTGCCAAGTCGAAGGACTTAAATAATGGAAGGGAAACGAAATGCGGAAGGAGGTTGAGAGAATGAAAAAGTATGGAGTATTGGGTTTAGTGTTGGTAGTGCTGTTAGCGATTTCAGGAACAGCGATGGCTCAGCCAACACCAAATAAGGGACCAATAAGCTACGATCCATTAAAAATCCTTTCGATGGAACTCTCAGATAAAAAGGTTACGTATGGTGGATCAATAACTTTGTCTGTAACATGGGGCTACCTGAACCAAAGTGAGAGTGGAACAAGATACATAGTAGTTGCGGACTGGTATAAGTATACCGCTGAGATCAAGAATGATCCCGCCAATTTCACAGCGAAGCTTTTCAGCTCTGACTATAGGAAGTGGAGCACGGCTTTGTCCGAAAGTGGTGACACTAAGAGCTATCCGATACCAACAGCAGACTATGGGCTACTTCCGGGATACTATGTGGTTGTTGTCTTCAACAGCTCGCAATACTTCAACGATACCTTGGTGTTCCAAGTCGAGAGTGTGACAGGTAAGCCAGAGGTCGACATAAGCGTTGATCCCGTCTACGTAGCTCTTGGAGATGCTGTGAGGCTAACTTTCTACGGAAGGGCGCCTAGTCCGATGAATGTCACAGTCTTGCTGACCGGCTGGTCCTATGGTGGAAGACAAGTAGCAATTGGAGCTAACTTCTCTAACTGCACGTGGGAGCCATTATATATATCAGGTAT
>JBKBUO010000104.1:0-2330 GCA_046290005.1 Archaeoglobaceae archaeon
TTGCCCCATGTCCGCTGAAGAAGACAACTTCGTCGCCTTCCTGAGCTTTCTCTTTTACGCTGATAACCGCTGACTCTATATCGCTGTAAGTCGCATTGAGGAGCAATACCACGTTGCCCTCTTCAAATCCATAAACGTCAACCAAAGCATCCCGCATATCTATCGCATCCTTATTCGCATATCTCAGGTCGTTCTCGTTACCAGGATAGTATGAGATCCTAATAACGATCGCTTACCTGTTCTTTCCTTCTCCCAAAGGTATCGCTATGCCTGTCGCTGCATTCGTTTGTTTTCCTTTTCCCTTTGCCTCCGGTCCCTTGATGGTTAATTTCTTCACAAGTTCAACATCGGTGGCTGAAACCTTCTCTGGTTTCGCCAAAACCATCGCTGTCGCTACGAGTAAAAATAAAGCAGATACCAAGAGAATCCCAAAGACTTTTTTCAGTTAAGATGAGTAAAAGTGGGAAACGATCGTGAATCAGAGGTTCTATCCACAGCAACCAAAGCTCCGAAGCTTTCGCTTCAGAGTTCAGACCACCGCTTTTGAACCTCCTTTTCTACGACCGCCTCCCAAAGTAAATGAACATCATGATATATAAAGATTTTGGTCAATCTTTATAAATTCGCACTGAAAAGCTCTTGGGGGAATAGAAGTGGAGTAGTCCTTAGCCTTGCACTCTACGGAACCTTTTCATTGCTCAACGAGAAAGCGGACGTCTTTGGAAATCGTTGAGTTGACGCAAAAGTATACGCGACCAAAGATCTTATGATTATTTTATTTTAGCTCAGGCTTAATTCTTTTTGAAAACTCGAACTTCTCCTTCGCCTCCTCTTTTTTCCCAAGCTTTTCCAGCGCTACGCCGATGTTATACCAAGCTTCAGCGTAATCTTTTTTAATCTTAACAGCTTTTTCAAAGCTCTGTATTGCCTCCTCGTATCTTTTCAGCTTGTATAGGGCTATTCCCCTGTTGTACCACGCTTCTGCGTAATCTGGTTTCAGCTCCAAGACTTTTTCAAAGCTCTGTATTGCATCTTCGTATCTCTTGAACTCGGAGAGGATGACAGCTTTGTTGTTCCACGCTTCTACGAAGTCTGGCTTAAGTCTTATTGCTTCCTCAAAGCTAATCAGAGCTTCCCTGTATATTTTTAGTTTGTAAAGCGTCGCTCCTCTGTCGTTCCAAGCCCTTGCACAATTTGGGTCTATCCTTATCGCTTCTTCAAAGCTTTTAAGAGCTTCTTTGTATTTTCCAAGCTTGTAAAACTCTGCGCCTTTTTTGAGCAAATCCTCTGCCCCGGGCATGAGCTTATCTTGAGATGTTTTATTTAAAAATTTCCGCTCCTTAAGATCGAGAACAGGGTTCGAATCCAAAGCCAAAGGGGTAGACTTCCATGGAAATATACTAAATCCCAAGTTCTTCGAGATAGGCTATGTCTATCACTTCATCTATCTTTTCGCTGATCCTGAGCCAAATCATCGCTCTAAGCACGTATTTCAGACTCTCGGACACTTTTTCCAGCCTTGCTTTCTCGATACCCGCTTCGATCATATCAAGTATCTCGTAAACTCGCTCCTTTAGCTCCTCCAACTTTTTCAACTCCAGTGCTCTAAAGTGGCGACTGACGTTTTCAGCGATATCCTCGATGGCGGCGTTTAGATCGTCTTCGCTGATTGGCGCCAAAAATTCGAATTTTATCCAATGCTCCATTAACTCCTCGATTTCTCTCTCCATCAGTTCTATTAGTTTCTCGACAGAGTTGGCTTCCATGAACTTTGCTACCCCTAAAAAAATTAATCGCTGAACTCCTAAGTCTTTGGCAGAGGTCCTTTCATCAATTTATTCATTTAGAAAAATATTTATACCGTAGAGCTCGCAACTCGCCAGAGGTGATTCCGTGAATAGAGAGAGATGGGGCGGAACCTGGATATTTGTTTTCGCCGCGATCGCTTCCGCCATAGGTCTTGGAAATGTGTGGCGCTTTCCATACTTGGTCTACAACTACGGCGGTGGAGCTTTTCTAATTCCATACATCGTTTCCTTGATCGTCATCGGGATTCCTTGGTTCATAGCAGAGGTTGGCATGGGACAGATAATGCAGAAAGGGGCTCCAGGAACGATGGCATCCGTAAGGAGGAGATTTGAGTGGATCGGCTGGTTCTCAGTGTGGGTCGCTTTCTTCATCATATCCTACTACACCGTTGTCTTAGCATGGTCGGTGCTATACTTAGTCCACTCGATAACGCTTTCATGGGGTGTCGGAGCTGCAGCAGCGGAGAACGTGAAGCCCTTTTTCTTCGGGAACATCTTAGGATTGACAAACGAAATAACAGA
>JBKBUO010000105.1:0-2266 GCA_046290005.1 Archaeoglobaceae archaeon
ATGGTTCACAACGCCAACGACGCAGCCATTTACCGAGTAAAAACATCGGATACGATAAAGCAGAGGGCTGTGAACTGGGCTTTGACCAAAGTTGGATTACCATACGATTACATCTGGCTCACCTACGTCGGAGGGAAACAAGTCGAAGGAAATAGCTATTACTGCAGCGAGCTCGTGTGGGCAGCATACAAGGCAGTTGGTGGGCCAGACATCGACCAAAACCCAGGCTGGAGCTGGAAATACGGCTACAACGTTGCGCCCCAAGAACTGGCTGACGACGGAGACACTTATCTGGTTGCGTATTCATCATAACCAACTTTTATTACTTTTTTTATCCATCTAGGTCAACTCGAACGTCCCCATTTTTACATTGCATGGAAAAGGATTTGTAACACGAAGGGGACTCATTCTCGTGATCGAAATCAGAGAGCTTAAAAAAAGCTTTGGACGCAAAGAAGTTCTCAAAGGTATCTCCCTAGAGATAAAGAACGAGATATTTGGTTTGCTCGGACCAAATGGCTCTGGAAAAACAACGTTGATGAAAACGATCGTTGGAATTTTGAAGCCATCGAGTGGAGATGTTTTAGTCGATGGAGTAAGCGTTTCAAGAGACCCGTTAAAGGTTAAGAGCATTGTCGGCTTCGTAGCAGAGAATCCGGTGCTCTATGAAAGTTTAACGGTTTCAGAACTTTTTAATCTCATTGGGAAGATCAGGAGACTCGATAAAGCTGAAGTTGAGGAAAAGGTTTCGAAGTATGCGAAAGCCTTCGAGATCCAGGAGTTTATGGACTCGCTCATCGCAGATTTGAGCTTTGGAACGAGACAAAAGGTTGCGATAATATCCGCGTTGCTTCACGATCCAAAGACGCTAATTCTCGACGAAGCGATGAACGGTCTCGACGTTAGATCTGCGAGGATATTTAGGAACGTGCTCTTCAAATTCAGGGAAGAGGGGAGGAGCATAGTTTTCTCCACGCACGTTATGCCGTTCGTGGAGGTCTTGTGCGATCGGGTCGCGATAATATACGATGGAAGAATAGTCGCAGAGGCTGACGTGAAGACCCTCAAGGAAATGACGAAGCTTAAAGATCTGGAAGACGTATTTTTGAGAATAACTGGGGGTGAAGATGCATTAAGAGTGGCTTCAGCGCTACCTTAGCTGCGTTCTCGACGCTATATCGGGAGATGCACTACCAGATGATGAAGAGGAACCCGGGAATCGCTCGAGAAAGGTTGATATGGGTTAACAGAAGGTTTAACGTCAAAAAGAACTTTTTAACGATTTTTTTGGTCTTCATATTCCTCGGATTTCTTCTTTCGAAATTCTACGGACAATCGATGCTCGCAATTTCAATATATATTTTTATATTTTTCTCCTCAATATTCATGACAGCGACGAGTCTTCAGCAATCCTTCGCTCTTGGGTTGTTTGAGCCAATGAAATCGATGCCAATTAATGTTGAAAGGCTAATACTGTTTCTAATTCTTGTAGATCCGCTCGCAACGATTGGAGTCGCAATCCCAGTAGTTCTTAGTTTTCAAACTATGGAAGCGGTCCTTTTTTTGCTCTGGATAGTATTTGCAATCTTTCTTGGCGAATTTGTTGCAATACTTCTCGTTGCATCGCTTTGTAGGAGGGGGAAGCTTGGGTTCAACCAAACCAAGAACTTCTTGATCTCCTCGATATTGCTTCTAATCATAGTTTCTTTACCACACCTCTTCAAAGGTCAAATTCCACCGAACTCGTGGGCCAAGTTCTTTTTCCCATTCGTATCGCTGTTGAATGGAGTTGAAAGCGCAATTCTCCTCTTCGCTCACTCGCTCTTCCTCTTTTTCCTCTATTGGAAGTTCTCACCAAAGCTTTTTGAGACGATTTTTGAATCCAAGAGCGACCAAGCAAAGCTCAAAGCCTTCAAGTTCTCTCCTTTTGGCAAAACGACTTATCTCTTGCTCAAAGATATAAAGATAACGTATCGAAACCCCGCGGGTCTTGTGGGAATTCTTCTTCCCCTTTTGATAACGGTCTCAAATGGAATCGCATTTCTCAGTGTAAACAGGGCGATTGAGCTCCTAATAGCGGTCTCTTCTCTTTCTCCAATAATCATCGGTCTTTTGACGAGGGCTGAGGGCAGAGATCTGGATTTTCTGCTGAGCTTGCCGATCTCGAAGAGGGAATTCCTTAGGAGCAAAATACTCAGTTCTGCAATTTTGATCTCTCTTCCAGCGGTCTTTTTCTCTCTTTTCACGATCTTATTCGGGTTTAGCC
>JBKBUO010000106.1:0-2194 GCA_046290005.1 Archaeoglobaceae archaeon
TTTGCAATCGAAGATATCCTGAGTGTCGCAGAAGGCTTTACGGATTCAACTCTTCTTGCTACCCTCATACTCTCTCAGCCTTTTTACGAGTTTTACCGCAGCCTCGACTGCACGCTTCGCGTAATCGATGCGTTCCGCAGCCGCAACTCTACCCATTCCCGGACCGCTTATGCCAAGAGTCACCGGTTTCCCGTATTCGATGCTGAGATCCATGATCTTCCTCGCCGAGTGCTGCGCAACTATCTCGTCGTGCTCAGTCTCTCCTTCGATCACACAACCGATCGCAACCACCGCGTCTACGCTACCTTTTTCAAGCATCTTTTTAACCGCGATGGGAATATCGAAGGTTCCGGGAACTCGGATCGTTTCGCTGACCTCCGCTCCAAGAAACTCCGCATGCTCTCTTGCCAAGATCTCCATCATGTAAGTTATGTCTCTGTTGAACTCTGAAACCACAAAGCCCAGCTTTATCTTTTCCATGCACAACGGTAGCCTAAGCTTTTTAATACTTCCCCTCGAGTATATGCGATGAAACTCGAAAGCCTCCAGTGGGAAGACAGAGGGGTTTACAAGGTTGCAAAGGGCTTTGAGCTGTCGAGGGATTGCTTTACGCAAGTCGTAGAGGTAAAGCCGAAGAAAGAGGTGGGCAAGCACTACCACGAGAAGCAAACGGAGATCTTTGTCATTCTGAGCGGTGAAGCGATCTTTGGAATTGGCGAAAGAGTTTACAACGCAAGAGCTGGTGACGTCTTCATCTGCAAACCCAAGGAGAGGCATTGGGTTAAGAACTACAACAACGAGCCTTTTAGGATCCTCGTTTTTAAATACAACTACGTGGAGAACGACATCTTCTGGGAATGAGGTCCGAAGATTTTCTCGAAATCATAATCTCGAGCATTGCGGAGCTCATCGTAACCGTGGATGCAGAAGGTGAAGTAATCTACGCAAGTCCACAGGCTTGGAAAGTAATCGGGGTTGAAACAAACGAGATCGTTAGAAAAAAAGTGTGGCAAATACCTACCTTGGTGGATCCGGGGAGAATGGAAGAGTTCTTCATAAAGTTGAAGCTTGGGAGGTTTATCAAGAAAAGAGAGATCACAGAGATCCAGCGAGGGAATGAAAGAGCTTATCTGCAGATCTATGCAACTCCGCTCAGCGACCTTTCTGGTTTTGTTCTCGTTTTTCGCGATGTTACACAGCTAATCGATGCATATCAGAGGATAGAGGAGCTGAACAAAGTTCTGGGACTTATGAACAAAATTTTACGCCACGATGTGCTAAACAAGCTTGCGATCGTTCGAGGTTACCTCGAGATCTCGCTTGAAAATTTAGAAAAAGAAGCAATCGAGAAAGCACTCAAAGCGGTTGACGACGCTGTTGAGATCATCAACAGGATGAGAGAACTCGAGAGATCCCTCATAGGTCGTGAGATGAAGGCTGTGAGCTTGAGGGAAATCGTTGAAAGAGTCTCCGAGAACGTTCGGAAACTCGGGGTAAACGTTGAGATCGAAGGCGATGCAATTGTTTTCGCAGACGACGCAATATATTCTTTGGTCGACAACATAATGAGCAACGCTGTAAAGCATGGTAAGGCGACGAAGATAAGCGTAAAAATCGAAAAGGAAGGAGAATTTTGCAAGCTCACAATCGCTGACAATGGAAAAGGTCTGCCTATGCAGTTTGCAGACAAGCTTTTCACCGAGGGCTTTAGCCATGGAAAAAGCGCTGGCACTGGACTTGGGCTCTACATCGTGAAGGAAATTGTCAAAAGATACGGTGGAAGAGTCAGAGCTTACAACGAAGGAGGAGCGATCTTTGAAATTTTGTTAAGGTCAGCAAAAAACTAAACCCAAGGAGAGATCGTTAAAGTTGTCAATTCGATAATTCCAGTGGAATCGTGAAGAACTTACCACGTGGGTTTAAGAATAAGAAAAATTTTGTTTTATCACTCTTTTCTTAGCAAGTAGGCGATCACAATCAATCCAGCGATTGCAAAGATCGTTCCAAATCCTGGCGTCGGCTTAGGCGTTGGAGTTGGAGTTTGAGCCCATGGCTTTATCAGCGGTCTATAATCTACGTCGTTGGGACCAATAGTATAGTATATGTCCCCTATTCCATCGCCATCACTATCATTTCTTCGATAGTCGCCCCAGTAATTTCCAAGATAATTCTCGAAAGTTTTACCATCGTAGAC
>JBKBUO010000010.1:0-29857 GCA_046290005.1 Archaeoglobaceae archaeon
CAAACTTTTCCGCAACCCTTGAAAGGACTGCGGAGCAATCCAAGAAGTAATCTGCTTTCACCGCATCTCTTTTTCTCGACAACTTTATGCCCCTTTCCTCAAGCCATTTCACCGCCTCTTCCCTTGTAGAGAAATCGTCGAGTTTGACTGCGAACACATCTGCGTATTTCGAAAGCTCGTAGATCATACAAGCGGTCTTAAACTCAAGTGGAACGCAAATCGCAACACTATCTACTTCCAGTTCGCTGGCAAATCTCTTCGAGAGCTTCATCCTTTCGCAGAACCATTCCATCGAAAGCATGCAGTTAATTATCAAAAATGTTTTAAACGATTGCCAAACTTAACGCATGGACTGTCTCGAATGCCTCGAAAAAATCATAAAGGAGAGGAGGAGCCATAGATTTTTCCTTGAAAAACCCGTAGAAAGGGGGAAGATCGAAAAGATACTCGAACTCGCGATGTGGGCTCCTTCTGCGATGAACAGACAGCAATGGTTCTTTGTAGTTGTAGGAAAAGAGAAAATGGCGACCTTGAAAGAAGTGATTGCAAAGAGCTACAACTCAATTCTATCAAGACTTCAGAAGTTTTTCGCAGAAAATCCAAAGGTTATAAGCCTCACGGAGCAATTCTTTAAAACCCTTGGAAACGCTCCGGTCGTGATCTTCGCCTACTACACTCCGACTGGTGACGACTTCGCAGATCTCCAAAGCGTTTGTGCAGCGATTCAGAACCTATTGCTCTCTGCCCACGCGCTTGGTTTAGGGGCATGTTGGATGACGGGTCCCGTGCACATGGAAAAGGAGATAAACGATGCGCTCGGAATTCGAGACAAGAAGCTTGTCGCAGTCATTCCAGTTGGTTACCCTGCAAAAAAACCACCAGTTCCACCGAGAAGAGATTCAGAGAAGAAGGTGACCTGGATGCTCTAATTTCGTGGCAAGAAACAAAGATCCGAAACTCTATTTCCTTGTGAGTTGGATAAAAACGTCTTCTAAGCTCTGCTTCTCAACCTTCGCCGAATCTATTTTCGCACCATTCTCATTCGCGAGAGAGATTATTTCTGGAAGAACTTTGCTACCGTTTTTTGCATATATTCGAATCGTATTTCCAAAAATTCGAAAATTATACCCCCCAAGAGCTTTTCCGAGATTTTCAAGTCCCTCCCCTTCAAGGACTATAACGCTGCCCGCAGAATCCATAAGCCTCTCTGGCTTATCGATCGCCACTATCTTTCCGTGGTTCATTATCGCAACCCTATCACAGAGCTTTTCCGCCTCTTCGATGTAATGCGTTGTGAGAAAAATCGTCGTGTCTTTTTTTGCTTCCACTATGTATTCCCAGATCTTTCTCCTCGAG
This sequence comes from Archaeoglobaceae archaeon, assembly GCA_046290005.1. Taxonomy (GTDB): domain Archaea; phylum Halobacteriota; class Archaeoglobi; order Archaeoglobales; family Archaeoglobaceae; genus WYZ-LMO2. The sequence goes on from JBKBUO010000010.1 coordinate 1,357, forward strand.
ATTGCGTCAAGTCCGAGAGTTGGTTCGTCTAAAAATAGCACTCGAGGAAAGTGCAGGAGACCTCGGGCAATTTCGAGACGTCTTTTCATCCCCCCGCTGAATTTTTTCACCGCGATGTTCGCTTTCTCGGTGAGCTCAACGAGTTCAAGCACTTCTTCGATTCTCCTCTTTCTCTCCTCTTTACTCAACCCGTAGAGTCTTGCGTGGAAATCCAAGTTTTCCTTTGCAGTCAACTCAAGGTCGAGCGTCGTTTCTTGGAAAACAACTCCTATCTTATTTCTAACCATCGACGCTTCCTTGACAACATCGTGTCCAGCGATGAAAGCTTTGCCAGAACTTGGCTTCAAGAGAGTTGCTAAGATCATGACAACCGTCGTTTTCCCCGCTCCATTTGGTCCAAGAAGTCCAAAGATCTCTCCTTCCTCTACTTCGAAGCTAACTTCATCGACCGCGCGAAAGTTCCCGAATTCTTTGACGAGTTTGTCCACGATCACATCCACAGAAAAAACTTTATTGCCACGGTATATAACTTTAAAAGACTTGGAGGACGAAGGCATGAACCCTTTCATCGTCTTCTGGGAGCTTACTAGGGCTTGTATGCTTGCCTGCAAACACTGTAGAGCGAGAGCGGTTACAAAAAGAGATCCGAGAGAGCTAAGCACAGAGGAGTGCTTTGATTTGATCGATGAAATTGCAGAGTTCGCAAAACCGATGATCGTTTTCACTGGTGGGGATCCTTTGATGCGTGAAGACCTCTTTGACATCGTTTCTTACGCCTCGAAGAAGTTTCGGGTTTCGATTGCCTTCAGCGGAACTGAGCTCGCAAGTGCTGAGAAACTCGAAGAGTTAAAAAAAGCAGGAGTTTCGAGGATCGCTGTGAGCATCGATGGATTAGAGCCTTTACACGACGAGTTCCGTGGGATAAATGGGACCTTTAGAAAGAGCATAGAGGTGCTCAAAATTGCAAAGGAGGTTGGTTTAAGCTTCCAAATAAATACGACGGTTTTTAAACAAAACATCGCCGAATTGCCAAAGGTCGCAAAGCTTTGCAAGGATCTCAAAGCGGACATGTGGGACGTTTTCTTCCTCGTCCCAACAGGCAGAGCAAAGGTTGATTTGATGCCAAGTGCTCAGGAATTTGAAGACATCTTGTGCTGGCTATACGACTTGAAGAAGTTCATGAACGTAAAAAGTTCAGCTGCTGTTCACTTCAGGAGAATCGAGGTTATGAGAAGCCGAGGAGAGATGCCAAAAGTAAGCGAACTCTATTACCGACTTCTCAACGAAACCAGAGACCTTGGGGAAGTGAGGGATGTGACAAAATCTGATAGCAGAGCTTTTGTAACCGATGGGAGGGGAATGTTCTTCATAAGCCATATAGGCGAAGTTTACCCAAGCGGATTTCTACAGATCTCTGCGGGAAACGTTCGTGAGAAAAGCGTTAGGGAGATCTACGAGAACTCCGAGGTCTTTGTAAAACTAAAAGACCCAAACAATCTAAAGGGTAAATGTGGAATTTGTGAGTTTCGCTTCATCTGTGGCGGTAGTCGTGCAAGGGCTTATGCTCTGAGCAACGACTACCTCGCGGAAGAACCGTGTTGTATTTATAATCCGAAGGGATAAAAATGAAGGTGAGCGTTGTTCTTCCTGCACACAACGAAGCTAAACGCCTACGAAAAGCGGTTGAGAAGGTTGAAAATCAGCTGATAGCTTTGGGATACGATTACGAGATCCTGATCGCAGAAGATGGTTCGACTGACGGAACGGATGTGATTGCAAGAGAGATAGCGGAAAAGAACCCACGGATTAAGCACTTGCACTCGGATGAGAGGCTTGGAAGAGGAAAAGCGCTTATGAACGCTTTCAGAATTTGCGAAGGCGAGATTGTGGTTTACATGGACGTCGACCTTTCCACCGATTTGCGCCATCTGGGAGAGCTGATTTCTGCAATAGAAAATGGATACGACGTTGCAACGGGTTCAAGGCTAATGAAAGAGAGCAAAGCCAAAAGACCTTTGAAAAGAGATATCGCATCAAAAACCTACAATTTCCTTGTTCGAATTTTGCTCCGTTCAAAGATCCATGACCACCAATGCGGATTTAAGGCTTTCCGAAGATCCGCTATTTTGAAGATCTCAGAATTCGTTAAGGATACGCACTGGTTCTGGGACACAGAAGTGCTTGTTTTGGCTCAGAGGCTTGGATTCAAGGTTAAAGAGATCCCCGTTCAGTGGGAACACGGAGGAGAGACGAAAGTCAGGTTTAAGAGGGACGTTTTATACATGTTCTCCCAAATTCTCCGAGTATTTCTCGAAGATGTGTCAAAGAGTAGAAAGTTCTACCTCTTTGCTTCGATGCTGGCAGTAGCAATTCTCCTTCTCCTCGCAGTGTCAACTGGGATCTCGAACTTTATCGCGAGCATTTCCATGCTTAAAGTGGAGTTTGTGGCAATTGCTTCATTTCTTTATTCCCTTTCATTCTTTCTCCGCGGTTTTAGATTTAGATACATAATCTCAACCATCGGAGAAAAAAGTTCGTTGAAGACCTCGACCTTTGCGGTAAGCATAGGACAAACCGTGAACGTTATAACTCCTGCGAGAATCGGTGACGTTGCGAGGGCTTACGTTTTAAAGAGATTTGGAGTTTCTTATACAACCTCCCTTGGTGCAACTGCAGTTGAAAGACTCTTCGACATACTTTCGATTGCGATAATTGCGATCGTAGCATCTTTTTATCTTAGAACGGAGAGTTTTGAGATACTCTACGCGATTATTTTCGCCTTTGTAATCCTTTTCACGATCCTCGGGCTTTCCAAGATGAAGAACGTAGTCGGAACAATGATGAAGAAAGCTCGGGTCGCGTTGAATCCAAGGGGTTCTCTGGTCTTGATCCTCTTGTCGTTGCTGCTGTGGATCAGCGACATTTTCGTTTGCTACCTAATTGCGCTTAGCTTTGGAATTCCATTTGCAACTATAGCCCTCGCGGTCGCGGTTGGGAATATTGTTAAAGCTATTCCAATAACTCCTGGGGGGATTGGAACTTATGAGCTCGCTTTAACCGCAATAATAGGGCTTCAAAACCCGTATTCAGCTTTTGCAATAGCTTTCGCGGATCATGCTGTCAAAAATCTTATAACTGTGATCCTCGGAATAATAGCACTTTCTGCGACGAATTTGAGCTTAAAAGAGGTGAAGAGTTGATAATTTATCCAATTTTGTTTCAATTCTCCTCTTTGCTCATAACTTTGCCTTTTCTTAGGTTTTTTCCGTATCCTATAGCGAGATTTGCTTCAATTCTTCTCGCAACCTTTGTTTCTTTTGCAATAGCCCACTTTGTGAACTTCAAAATCGCTTTTTTTATCGTTTTCTCAGCTCTTCTCTTCTTCGGTCTTTTCACCTACAAGCGCTACAAAACAAAGCCAGATGAAAGCGAAATCGTATTTTCATCGATTTTCTACTTCTTCATTTTCTTGAGACTCTTGGATCCGAGCATCTTCGACGGTGAAAAGTTCATGGACATGGCTTTCATAAACTCAATTCTTAAGTCTCCAAATCTACCGCCAAGCGATCCATTCTTTGCAAATGCGAAGCTCGACTGCTATTACTACTTCGGTCACGTTCTCGGCTCCGTCATAGTCTTGCTTTCATTCTCCTCGCCTGAAATCGGATACAACATCGCAGTCTCAGCAATTCCCGCATTTACCGCAACACTAATATATGGAATTTTCCGAGAGAACAAAAAAATCGCAATCTTGGCAATCTTCTTCACCCTTTTTTCAGGAAACGCTTATTCTTTCTTCGATTTAATATCGCGCCCGTTTTCTATAGACTTCCTCTACTACTGGAATTCCACACGAGTCATCGAGGGCACGATCAACGAGTTCCCATACTTCAGCTTCATCTTCGCAGACTTACATGCACATGTGTTCGCAATTCCGATGAAACTCTTTTTGATTTCGATTCTCCTCGAAAAAACAAAGAACTATTTTATGATCCCTATAACTCTTTTTGCAATCTTCGCAACGAACTCCTGGGATTTTCCGCTAATGTTGTTCTTCGCATTGGTGTTTGCGATTTCGCAAAGGGATAAAAAAGCTCTATTCTACTCTTTGACGTCGCTTCTGCTCGTGATCCTCTTCTACTTTACGATGGACTTGCCAAAAACCGAGATTATCTTCAAATTCGAGAGAACAGATGTTTTACAGTTCCTTTCATACTCCGCAACTCTGCTAATCTTAGCTTATACGTTGATAGATAGGAAGCTTCTTCTGTATTCAGTTCCAATCGCACTTCCTCTTGCACTTTTTTCTCTGAGCGTTGCAGTAATCGCACCGCTTGCGATTGCATCAATAGCTTTGCTAAGAAACCCCGCAGCACCTGTTTTACTCACAGGAGCTTTGGCTTTCTTAGTTCCAGATTTCGTGGCGATAGATTCGAGAATGAACACTGTCTTTAAATTCTATTTAATTGCCTGGCTTTTCATCACCATCGGAGCTATGATTTTGGCGAAAGAGAAAGGATTTCGCAAAGAAATAAAGGCGATCCTTCTATTCTTGATCGTAATCGGATCCGTGTATCCGATCGTTGCAACCCCAATTAGATACCACTCAGCAACGATGAGCCTCGATGGTATGGAGTTCACGAAATTATACGGCGAATACGAAGCGATTCAGTGGTTGAAAGACAAAGAAGGAGTTTTGATAGAGGAGGGGTGCACCCACGGTGTTCTCTGTGGCTACAAATACGGCGGAAGAGTTGCGGTTTTCAGCGGGAATCCGACGGTTATTGCATGGACAAATCATGAGTATCAATGGCGCAGAGATTATGCGAGCATCGCGGAAAGAGCGAAAGACGTTAGGGAATTTTACAGTGCAAATGAATGCGAAAAGATGCAAGAGATCGCAAGAAAATACAACATCACTTATATCTTTGTCGGTAATGAGGAGAGGAAATTCTTTGCGATAAACGACACCTTGATGGAGACTTGCTTCAAAAAGGTGTTCGAAGAAGGACGAGTGAAAGTGTTCCAACGAAATTAGCGGAGATTTTTAATCCCGAATAGATGATAATAATGAGAAAAGCTTAAATATAGTGGTGTTGATTATTATGATATGAGAGGTGAAGTAGATGACGAAAATAGTTCACGCACAAACTGTATTGCCCGAAAACGTGCTTGAAGAATTAAAGAAAAAGACTGGGGAAAGTGCGACAAAGGATGCAATCGCAAAGGCGGTAGAACACTACCTGATTTGCCCTTACACCCATCAAGAGCCACTAGAAAAGAAGCTCGAGGAAGTGATAAAGAAAAAGAAGCAAAAAGAATAATATCTTATAGACTTTGTTTTTTCATTTAAAAACGCGCTTATTTGGAACTATGCTGGGAGGGGGAGGATTTTAAGCCGAGGCGCGAAATCGTTCAATGGGCATATTGCTCTTCACGGGAAAAGGTGGAGTTGGTAAGACAACAGTTGCAGCGATGACCGCAATAAAGTCGTCGAACTTAGGCTATAAGACCCTCATAATCTCAACAGATCCCGCGCACAGCCTTTCGGATTCTTTCCAGTTTCAGTTTGGTGCAGAACCAACGAAGGTTTCTGAAAAACTCTACGGAATGGAGATAAACGTCGAACACGAGTTAAAAAAGCACTGGGATGTTATAAAGGACTATTTACTGCTCTTCTTCAAGTCCCAAGGAATAGAAGACGTGATCGCAGAAGAGCTCGCGATACTTCCGGGCTTTGATGAGGTTGCGAGTCTCCTAAACTTACTTGAATACTATGAAAAAGGGATTTACGACGTGATAATACTCGATTGTGCACCAACTGGAGAGACTTTGCGCCTTCTCAGCGTTCCAGAGGTTGCAAAATGGTATATGAACCGATTCTTTGGTATAGAGAAGAAGCTAATGAAGATCGTGAAGCCGATCGCTGAACCGCTGATAAAGATACCCTTGCCGAGCGAGGAGATAATGGACCGAATTCAAGAGATGTATGTGAAAATAAGCAAGATCAAAGATTTGCTTGAAAGCGATGAGGCGATGGTTAGAATCGTCATGAACCCTGAGAAAATGGTTGTAAAAGAGAGCGAGAGGGCTTTCACGTATCTGAACCTTTTCGGATACACAGTTGATTGTGTGGTCGTGAACAAGGTTTTCCCACCAAACGCGGGTGACTTCTTTTCAGATTGGATAAAAATGCAGGAAATTTATATAAAGCAGATACGCGAATCTTTTCCCGTTCCAACCATCTTTATACCGTTTCAGCGTTCAGAGATCGTTGGAGAGAGGCTTTACGAGTTAGCAGAGGAGATTTTTGATTTCGACCCTACAAAGAGGTTGATTTCGGAGAAGCCGATGAAGATTGAGAAAGATGGCGACTCCTTCCTACTAAAAATAAGAGCGCCATTCCTAAGAAAAGAGGACATCGAGATCTATCGTAGAGGAAACGAGCTCATAGTTGTCGCAGGAAATTGGAAAAGGACAATTTTCCTTCCACAAGCTCTTGCACTAAAAGAAACAGTTGGAGCAAGTTTTAATAACAACGAAATCCAAATAAGGTTCAGGTGAGAGCATGCCAAAGGAGGTTAGGATCGAAATTCCGACGTTGGAAGACATTTTTCCCTCAGAATTTACGGAACACGCCCTGAAAGCTTACAAGGAGTTTCTAATTGCGTTGCGAAGCTTAATCGACGTGCAAATAAAGAAGATCGAAGAGATGGAGAAAAAAGAGAAAAAGGAGATAAAGAAAATCGAGATCGAGTGATTCCATGATTTTGATCGAGAACACAAAGTTCTTGAAGGGGGATCGAGTAAAGGAAGGGAATATACTAATCGAAGAAAACAAGATAACCGCGATTGGGGATGCAAAAGATAAAAGCGATATTGTGATTGATGCAAAAGGTCTTGCTGCGATTCCTGGGCTTTTCAACTGCCACACGCATTCAGCGATGACTTTGTTTCGTGGCTATGCAGAAGACATGCCACTGCAAGAGTGGCTCGAAAAGAAGATATGGCCATCGGAGATGAAGTTGAACGATAAAATCGTTTATCTCGCTTCAAAGCTCGCATGCGTTGAGATGCTGAAAACAGGAACCGTTTTTTTCAACGACATGTATTTCTTCCCTTCAGCAACTGCGAGAGCGGTTGAAGAAACAGGAATAAGGGCTTGTTTGTCCTCTGCATTCTTCGACTTCTTCAACAGCGAAATCCTCGAAGCGAACATGAAAAGAGTTGAGAAGGAGCTGAAAGAATTAAGGGGTTTTCGAGTTCTTCGGGCAATTGCTCCACACGCTGTTTACACTGTGAGCATCGAAGGGTTGAGAAGATCGGTTGAAGTTGCGGAAAAAGAAGACATTTTCATCCACTTCCATCTCGCTGAAACGGAGAAAGAAGTCGTGGAATTCAAAAAGAAACACGATAAAGGAATCGTGAAGACTTTAGACGAGATTCGTTTCCTTAACCCGAGGCTTTTCTGCGCCCACAGTGTTTGGCTTGAAAAAGAGGAAATTGCGTTCCTGGGAAAAAGAGGAGTGAATGTGATCCATTGCCCGACGAGTAACATGAAGCTCAGCGTCGGAAAGGCTATGAACTTCCCGGAGATGAGAAAAAGCGGTGTTAACGTTCTGCTTGGCACCGATGGTGCTGCGAGCAACAACTCGCTGAACATGTTTAGTGAGATGAAGTTCTGCGCGCTACTACAAAAGTTCTACTATGGCGCAGAGAGCTTTAAAGCTGTCGAAGCATTTCGAATGGCTACCGAGAACGCTGGAAGAGCTTTTCGGATAAATTCGGGGAGAATAGAAGAGGGTTGGCTTGCAGACGTCGTGCTAATAGATCTGAAGCAACTGCAATTCACTCCCTGCCACGATTTGATCGCAAACCTTGTCTACACCAACTCTACCGTCGACACTGTGATCGTTGACGGGAAAATAGTTGTGGAAAATCGCTACTTCGAGGGCGAAGAAAAGCTTGTGGAAGAGTTCTCGAAAGAGGTCGAGAGATTTTTCACATAGAAGTTCTTTCTCTCATCCCATTTCAGCTTTTTTATTCCCTCCATAACTCTTTCGCTCACAACATAGATGCGCTGTTCTCTGCAAACCTCATAAAAATCCTTCTTTTGCACGTTCAACCAGTTTAATTCCTCAAAACAGCTCTTTGCAACAACTCTTATCGTTTTGTCTTTAAGTCTCAAACGAACGCTTCTCTTTGGTACTTCCTTCCTCAGCCTCCATCTTGCAACCACCACTGGTTGAACTTCTCTAATCGCTCTTTCGACTTCAAGCCCATCGATAACGACTTTTAGCACGATTTCTGCGATGTGGTTTATCCTGTCTGGAACCCCTATTATGTCGCCTTTGAGCTCGATTCTGCGTCGATCACATTTGATTCCCGCTTTTTCAAGCTCTTTTCCGATTTCCGATGTCAAATCCTTGTTCTCACCTTTATCCACTATCCCGCCAATAACGTAGCATTTTGCCTTCTTGTTGTCAAAGAGCTTATCCCCTTTTGGGTCGAGCAAAACAACTTCCTCGATACCTTTGTTCTTCAAGAATTCCTCGAGACTTTCGCAATAAACGCCAACTCCGAGGTCTTTGCCAGATAATACAAGCTTTTCATCCCACATGAAGTTCCTTATGACTCCAAGCGTTTGAGTTACTTGGAGTTTCAGCTTCGACTTCTCTTTCTCTGAGTGCAGATCGTAAAACCTGCAATCGACCGCGATGTATGGAAAATCGTCCAAAAGGTCTTCTTTTCTAAGAATTGCGTTCTCACCATATCCTACGACTGCCTGTGGGGGTGAATCGAGCTTTTTCCCATCGAGAGAGAAGGAAAATTTTAAGCCGTGGTCGCCTAAAAGGACCTTGGCATTAGAGTTCATGATTTGCAGAGCCATCGACTTTAGCGGGTCTTTCAAACTCGTCCTAAAAATCGCTCCCACTCTTTCAACCCCAAGTTTTCTTAGCTTTTCGGCAAACAAATCCCTGACTCGCACAAAGAAGTGTGGGCAGAGAAATTAAATTTTTTAGATGAATAGCTTGGCCTTTATTTCCCTGAACTCCCTGTAGTGCTTCACTATCTCTTTCCCTTCAACGAATGGTATCCCTCTCTCCTCAGCGAACCTCATAGCCTTTTCCTTGCTCAACGCTTTTCCAGTTTCGCTGTCGAGCATTTCACAAATCGCGACCGCGGGAGCAATTCCTGCGGTTTCGGCGAGTGCAACGCTTAGCTCGGTCTGCCCGACTCTTTCGTAAACCAAGTTTTCCGACGCTCTTAGGATCGCAACGTGTCCCGGGCTTCGAAACTCTTTGCCAAAGTCGACGCTACCGTTCATCATCACGATGTCGACGATTTCACCAATGCGACGTATCGTCTTAGCTCTGTCCACATCGGTGATTCCTGTGAACGTGTCCCTATGATTGACCCAAAGCGAGAAAGAGCTTCTCGAGTCGTATTTTATGTCGTAGTTCGAGATCGAAAAAAGCGTCGGTATTTTTTGACTGGCAATCTTCAGTATATCGTGCATAAAGGGCAATCCGAGCTTTTTCGCTGCGATTGGATGAATTGAGACGCAAATGAGTCCACCAGCTTCGATTCGCATCATTGCAACGTCTTTTGGCTTAACAAACTGCGCTGGAATTGCGATATCCGTCTCACCCTCCCGGTCTTCGAAGTCGAAAATAAGAACAGGCTTTCCCTTCCTAAACGCTTTCAGAGCTTCTTCGATCATAGCACCACCTCAACTTCAACGATATCTCCGTCTTTCAGATTCAGCTCATCCCTGAGCTTCTTCTCCGCAATGATCTCAATTACGTCGCTCAGATGATGAGTCCTCTTTGGCATCACGATGAACGCGCTTAAGCTATTTACTTTGCACTTAAAAGCCTTCACCTCGCCAAACGTTCTGTTCTCCGCAGTAAAGCCATCGATCTTTATACCTTGCTCTACGTCGAGTCTCTTCTTTATCCCCATCTCCTCCTTCAGAATCCTGAGGTTCAGCGTTCCTGGAAATGGGTCGATTCCAAGCTTTTTTCTGAACTGTTCCCGATAGCCATCGAGCGAAACGTAGTAACGACCTTCTCCAAGACCGCTGAAAACGATGCCATGGAACTTGATCGTTTCTTCCCTCTCGAAGATCTTTTTGTAGTCCAAGTATTCCCTATGCAAGAGATTTCTTCCCTTCTCGGTGATCACTACAAACTGTCCATCTTTTGTTATCGTTCTCTCGATCAAACCGTTGTCTTCGAGCTCCTTTAGCCTTCTCGAAGCTGTCTGAACACTCTGATTTATCTTTTCCGCAAAATCCTTGCAGCTGATCTTGACAACTTCTCTCGTCGCGTTCATCAGAGCCAAGGCTTTGAGTGCTTCTATCATATCAATTTTGAGATGCTTCCCCCAAGTGATATAAATTTTTTGCTCAGATTTCGATTAAAATAATAGTTAAAAATTAATCCATAACAAGAGCTGCGTCCACGACTTTAAGGGCTTTGTCAAAGTTTTGTCTACCGCATATAGTCAAGGTCAAACCTTCGACCTTTGAAATTCTCTCCAAGCATTTCTCAAGAGACCCAAAACTAATCGAGATCTCGGAAGAGATGCCCTTCGTCTCCAAGCGACGTCGAAGCTTTTCGAGCTCAGCCCTTTCACTCTCCCAGCGCTCGGAAAGAATTTCCACAACCCTGGGGATCGGTATTAACGGATGTATAATCTCTTCCTTGCTAACTTTTCCTTCCAAAACTTCCTCGAGCTCCGTAATGCGAACGAGAATTACTCTCTTAAGCCCAAAGTGTCTAAATCTTTCTAAGATGTTGAAAGAATCGCTACTCGTCTTTTCAACGATAAACACTGGCTTTTCAAACATATTTCTGAGGGTAAACTCGTAGTAACTCTTTCCCGCATCCGCTCTGGACTTTAAAACGAGACACGGAATCTTCGAATTCCTAACCACCTTCTCCGCTGTTTTTCCCAAGAACAATTGGCTCCTGCTGCTAGAAGGAATTACAAGTAAATCGAAATTGCTTTCTATTTTTGCGATTTCTATAGTTGGATCAAGCGTGGCGGTTATTTTAACCGAAACTTTCTGAAAATCCCCCGAAAGGTCTTTTACGACTTCTTCAAGCTTTTTATTTGCCTTCTCCCTCAGGTTTGAGAGAAACTTATCCACATCCACTATGCCACCTTCGATGAGTTTTGCTGAATCGTATTCTATTGCATGGAAAAGAGTTATTTCCTCGGTTCCATATCTTTTAAGCTCCGTCAGCGCACGGGCGCAGGTAATTGAGACGTCCGTAAACTCTACTGGGTATAGAACTCTCTCGAACATATTACAAAATTGGCCACTGGGATTTTATAAAACTATTCCCCATCCTACTTTCAATTTCCGCAAGCTTTTTGTTAAACTCTTTAAAGATTTCGACAGCCTTATTTCTTTCCTTTGGACTCGTGTCGGAGATCTTAACAACCCCTAATATCTCTCCTCTCTTTATCGCTTTACCGGTTTCTGAATACACGACTGCAGCGTTTATCTCGCTTCCCCTATCCGAAATCAGAAGGTCTACGACTTCGGCACTATAATGTCTTAAGACGTTCAGGAGAATTACGATCGAATTAAGTGGAACAGGGATTTCTTTTATCTTTAGAATCGAGAAACCACCCCTCAACGGCTTCTTGTCCTCATCAGAAATTATGAAATCCCATCTACCAAGTATGCTCAACTCCTTAGGAATTATTTTCTGAATCGTATCGCTTATGGTTTCCTCATCCATCATATTCTTTATTCATACTAAAAGTAATTAAACTTTGCTACGTAAAGACACTTCAAAAAAATAAAATCGTAAAAATAATGGACTTGCTCACTTTATCTTCTCCTTGATCTCGAGCAGTGGGACTTCTTTCACGATCTCTTTTATCTTCGGAGTATACTTTGACTTTACGACTATTACGGGAGCAATAGTTTCAAAGATTATTCCCTCTTCGCACTTGCCTTGTATGAACCTCCTAAAACCGCTTTTCTTCTCGGCCCCGTAGATTATGAGGTCTGGTTTGAACGTCTCTTCGATCCTCTTGATTTCCTCGTCTGCAATCCCTATGTGGTAGCCAAGAACCTCGTAGTCAATTCCCGCCTTTTTCAGCTTTTCTGTAGCTTCGATTATCTTCTTCTCAGCCTTTGCGATCATGGGCGCGTATCTCTTTCTCTCCATAGTCTCCGAGGGGAATGCTACCGGCTCTTCATCCTTTATGTAGAACACATAAATCCTGGATTTCAAGCCAGATAGGTGGAGATCTACCGCGCACTCTGTCGCTTTTTCCGACAATTCGCTCCCATCGATTACTAACAAAACCTTCCAAACAAACTCCCCCATTTTTCACACCTCCTTCTTACTTTTAGCCTTCTTAACTTTGATTCCAATTCCTTCGAATATGAAATATATGGCGAAACCCCACCATAACGTATATATAACGTAAAAGACAAGTAAAACTCCACCTATTATATCGATAGGCGTCGCTTCTAAACCGTAGAAGTTGTAAGCTGGCTCAATAGCCCTCATTAAAACCTGTGTCTTTATGAACAAGCTTTCTTCAAATCTCTGGTCCTGTTCAAGCTTTTTCGCTATTGAAGTGAGCGAAGTGTACCAGAGGTAAAGTGCTTCCCTCGCAGACATTCCGTATTTCTCCTCAAAGTAGCTATCATCGTTGTAGTAACATCTCTCCGCATCGCTTAACGCTAAAACAAGGATTTCAGTGAGCTTCCCGTTCACAAATACCTTGGAACCCCTCTGCTCAGCGAAGTTTGCGTAAAGCATCGCAGTCTTCTCTGCGCTTTCTTCGCTCTTCATGTCGATCTCAAATGCGATCGCTGACTGGAACTTTTCAGCCTCGCTCTTTATCTCGGGGATGAAGTAGGAAGAGTGCTTGGCATAGGTGTCGAAGCGTTCATCCGCGTATACGATAAAGTTCTTTCCATCGAACGCAGGAGTTACCATGAATCCAAGGACTGCGAAGAACGTCGCCGCAAGCAGAATTCCAATTCCAAGCTCTTTTTTCCCCATACCTCACCCCTCCTTGAGTTCAGAAAGGTTCGTTACGAACTTCGTGAACACCCAAGCTGCGAAGACTATGACGATGGCAAAGAATGCAATCAGCCCTACGAATTCGATCGCTGATGCAACGTTCTTATCGATGTTTATCCAACCGATTGCATTTAGCTTCGTCGGCAATGCGAACAAACGGTTTACGAATCCCGCAAGGATTACGGTTGCAAAGAAACCACGGATGTGCATTCCTTTAACAACCTTGGTGACGAGGGAGCCAATTTGGATGCCGATGAGCGAGCCAAGAAGCAAACCCATCGCGAGTGTGTAGAAAACGAAGCCGTAGATTGCGTATTGGACTATCGAAGAATAGCCAGTGGTTATTATGATCTGGAATATGTCAGTCCCAACTGTCGTGAACGAAGATACGCCGAGAACGTATATGAAAATTGGGAAAGTCAAGAAACCACCGCCAACACCCATGATTGCTGCGACCAAGCCAACGATGAATCCAAAGAACACTACGAACCATGCAGATACCCTTCTACCGCCTAAGTCGTGGTCAAAGCTTATCATCGGAGGGAGGTTTATAGACTGAACTTTGGATGCGATCTTTGTCATCCCCACCGTAGCTCCGCCGTTCAGCTTTGTTTCAACATTTCCTCCATCAAAACTCGCAGCTTTTTTTCTAAGTCTTAGATAATCGCTCAGCGCAAAGAAGCCGAGGAATCCGAGTATGAGGACGTAGATTATGTTTATGAATATGTCGCTTAGTATTGGGTTCGAGTAGTAAATCGCCCTGTTTATCGTCCCTCCTACTGTTGCACCTGTTACCGTACCTACTACGAAGGCTAGAGCCAAGGCTACACAAACGTTTCCGAGCTTTTTGTGCACAACAGTTCCCATTATACTCTTCGTAAAGATGTGAAATTGATCAGTTCCAACTGCTAAGATCCCCTTGACTCCAACGCTCATCAACGCGGGGGTGATTATGAAACCGCCGCCAACGCCTATGCAACCGGTTACGAGTCCGGCGATGAATCCTATGAAAATGCTCATCACGAGCATTTCGAAAGTTGAGTGGACAGGAGCATAGGCTTCCTTTCCTCCCAAGGTTTTTGGAAGCGTTTCTGCAGAAGCGGTTAAGAGAACGATTGGCAGCAGAGCCAAGAGGATTATAATCGCGTATCTGCGCCTGTCTTTGATTATGCGCATCGATGTTTCGTAATCCCATTTAGCGTAGGCTTGCGCACCCTCCAACATGAGGTCATACGCTTTCCGCATCTTTTGGAGCATATACTTCTACCTCCTACTCTACAAGAATAAGTATGAGCAAGTAGTATTTATATTTTTCCGAGTTTATTAATAATAATATACTAAAAAATCATGATTTCACGAAAAATTTTTAATTCACGAGTCTATTTTATTTTATGGAAGTAGGAAAGACGAAAAGGCTTACGATTTCACTTGACGATGATACTATCGTAAAACTTGAAGAGCTCGCAAAAAAAGATGATAGGAGTCTTTCCGAAGTAGTCCGGGCTGCTATCTCAAACTACTACGACCTGAGTTTGAGAGAGACCATTCCAAATCTTAGAAGGTTTCTCGATCTGATCTCCAGTCGGGAATATGCGGTAATAGACATCGGACTGTGGAGTGCGATAGTGGATGAAATAAACGAGAAGGCTGACGAGTCTTTTTGGGAAGTAGTGGAAAAAGTTGGTTTTGAACATGGTTTACAGTTCAAGGAGATGGGTTTAAGAGATTTGCACAGTATCCTAAAGCTTTTAGAGGTGACGAACTGGTTCAAGGTAAAGACCATATCTGAAGGAGTTTATGGCATTGTTTTAACCACGAGAAACGAGCTCAAACTTGTCAAAAAATTTTTAGAGGGTGTTTTCAAGTCCATTGGCATCGACGTTGAACTCAGTGAGGGGTTGAGAAAACTTCTACTGAAAAGGGTCTAAAAATCGAAAGTTCTGGGTTACCTTTTACGTTGTTACAATAAGAGTTGGTAAGAGCCAGTAAGAGTTAGTATTAAAAATGAAATTTCATTATGTATTTTTTAGTAAAGTTTATATACAACATAAATAAGTAAATACATGCTCGAACACGCATGGTGGATTTGGGTGCTGATCCTCTTCATTTTCACTTTCTTCTTAGGAATACTCGCTGTAATGGGTGGCGTTGGTGGTGGCGTTCTCTTTACACCAATTGTCGGAGGCTTTTTCCCATTTCATCTCGACTTTGTGAGGGGGGCGGGGCTCTTCGTTGCTTTGACCGGATCCTTAGCTGCAGCCCCAGGGCTTTTAAAGCGTGGACTCGCAAACTTGCGTTTGGCGATACCATTGGCGTTAATAGCGTCTACGAGCTCAATAGCCGGAGCGTTGATTGGTTTAACTTTGCCCACATGGATTGTTCAAGTCTTACTAGGTATTGCAATCCTATTTATCACGGTGTTCATGGTAACCGCGAAGCGTGCAGAGTTCCCAGAGGTCTCGAAACCAGACAAGATTTCGCAAATACTCGGAATCTATGGTATTTACTACGAAGAGTCTACCAACAAGGTCATCGAATGGAAAGTCCATAGAACTCTGCCATCGATGTTTTTCTTCGTTCTGATAGGAATAATAGCGGGTATGTTCGGTCTTGGTGCAGGCTGGGCAAATGTTCCAGTTTTAAACTTAGTGATGGGTTGTCCAATCAAAATTGCAGCGGGAACGAGCAAGTTTTTGCTTTCGATAACCGACACATCAGCAGCGTTCGTTTATCTGAATTCAGGTAGCGTTCTGCCATTGATAACGATTCCTTCTGTTCTCGGAATCATGCTTGGTAGCTTTGTCGGTGTAAGGTTGCTCGCCAAAGCGAATCCAAGAGTTGTGAGAATAATAGTCATCGCAATCCTTGCATTTGCTGGAATAAGGAGTCTTTTGAAGGGTCTCGGCATCTGGGTGTGAAGTATGAAGATCGAAGTGCCAAAGGAACAGGTAGTTTATGGAAAAATCCTCTACTATGGTAGCATAATTTCCATCGTAGCCATAACGGCTGCGTTCATAGCCTACGTATCCGGAATAATGCCTCATTACGTTGACTTCGAGAAAATGGCGGAGCTATGGGGAAAGAGTCACCATGTTTTCGTAGAAGAAGCGAAGGTTCCTATTGGCTGGGGATGGGTTGAGCTAATAAACTATGCGGACTACTTAAACTTGCTTCTCTTAGCAATTCTCGCCTTTCTTACGATAATCTGCTACATCGCAATATTACCAGTGTTCGCAACGAAAAAGGACTGGATTTACGCAACGATTACTCTAATTGAGATCATAGTTCTTTTGTTCGCAGCAAGTGGATTCATAACCACAGGACATTAGAGATGTTGCCCTCCACCAAAACCCTATTTACCCTTTTAACGAGTTCGCACAATTTCCAAGTCTTGAAATCTGGAATTCAAACTCTCAACTTTTTCGCACCAAGAATTTTCCCAGTAATCGAGACAAGAGCTCTAGACAATGAAAAAGCCCTCTGGGCGTGTTTATACCTCGCGTTGATCTCTCCCCTCAACGGTTGTTAAAATGAGAGTGTATGCATATCAAAAGACTACGTCGCTTAGAACCCTCGAGGTTTCGACAGATTTTTAATCAGCGCGTTAACTGCGCTTATGCACTACAAGGTCTGCGTTCTTGGGGCAACTGGGATGGTTGGGCAAAAATTCGTCCAATTGTTGGAAGAACATCCTTGGTTCAAGGTCACAACCTTGGCTGCGTCTGAGAGAAGGATAGGGAGAAAATACGGAAGCGAAGTCGAGTGGATTGTCTCGCAGAACGTTCCAGACTATGCGAAGGATATCGAAATGGCTCCACTTGACCCAAAGCAGATCGACGCAGACTTAGTTTTCTCAGCTTTACCTGCAGAGATTGCGAGAGAGGTTGAACCAAAGTTTGCCGAAGCTGGCTTTGCGGTCTCGAGCAACGCCTCTGCATTCAGGATGCACGAAGACGTTCCGCTCGTTATCCCAGAGGTAAACCCAGATCACCTCGCACTAATAGAGGTTCAAAAGCGGAAAAGGGGTTGGGACGGGTTTATTATAACAAACCCAAACTGCACGAGCACGATGTTTACAATAACGCTGAAACCACTGATGGAATTCGGTATAAAAAGTGTTAGAATTGCTTCAATGCAGGCGCTAAGTGGCGCAGGCTATCCGGGGGTTCCATCGCTCGCAATAACTGACAACGTGATCCCATTCATAAAGGGTGAAGAGGAGAAATGTGAAAGCGAGCCGTTGAAAATGCTTGGAAAGTTTGTTGGTGATAAAATCGATTTCGCCAAGTTTAAGCTTTCCGCATCTTGCCACAGAGTCCCAGTCCTCGATGGACATCTCGAAGCGGTTTGGGTGGAATTCGAAAGAAACGTGAGCGTTGAGGATGTCAAAGAAAAGCTTAGATCTCTGAAGCCCCTCGATCTCCCAAGCTCGCCAAAGGAAGTGATAGTGATAAGAGAGGAAGTTGATCGTCCGCAACCAAGACTTGACAGAGACACTGGAAAGGGAATGAGTGTGGTCGTAGGTAGGATCAGGAAGGACGCGTGGGGCATAAAGTATATGGTTCTTGGACACAATACAATTCGTGGAGCTGCGGGGGCGAGCATTTTAAACGGAGAACTGCTTGTCAAGGAGAAAATGATTTGATTTCAAATTTTTTCTCCTAAAATTCTCTCCTCGATGGTCGTCTTTTTCCCCAAAAACATCTCCTTCACGTCTTTTCGGAAGAGATACCATAGAAGGGCAATCGAAATCACTACACCAAGGATGGAAGAGGGGTCGATGTATACCGTGACCAAGGAATAAGTAAACTGGAAAACGAGAAGGACTATAGCAAGATACCTCGCCCAATTTTTGAGCGCGAAGACACCAATTGCGACTATTATATAGAGGATCCCTATAAAGATTGTTGCAAAAGATGCTACTTCATAAACGGTGTCGAAAACCTCCTCGTAATCGACGATGTGGGTTGCGTTAAGTTCCCTGATAATTTTTCCGAACTCCTCCTTCATCACCTCATAAAAGTCCTCTTTTGCCAATATCATGCCAGCTCCGATAAGAATGTTCGCAAATCCTTCGAGAATTAGAAATGCTGCCACGAGCAGAACGCCGATTGGTCGCATGGACTCAATTATCTTACTATAGATAAATCTTTACTCATCAAGATCCATTGATTTGAAAAGAAGTATTTCTCAGCGAACTCGCTCTCGAAAACGCTCGCAACTTCGAAACCAAATTTTTGGAAAAATTCGAGTGCATTGCTGTCTGCACGGATTATGCAACTCAAGCGCACCAGTTTCCTATCTTCTGCAACCTCTATCATTTTTTTCATCATCGCAGAACCTATTCCCTCGTTCCTTCTTAAAGGGGACACCGCGATGAAGTTTATGAAGGCTTCGCCTTTTTTAGGTTTTCGAACGAAGAACCTCAAGAGCAGAGATGCCCTCAATCCCTCTAAGAAGCCGATTCTATCTCTTAAAAATTTAAAAATCTTCTGTTCTCCAAAGGAGATGCAAGAGAAGCCTAAAACTCTATCCTTTTCTGCGATAAAACAGCCGTCCGTGTTTGAGCTGAAAAAGTCTCGCAAGACTTCACCCGCAAAGTAGATGTCCCTAAAGATGGTGGAAAGTTCCTTATCAAAAGATAAAAGTAGGATTCGAACCGCCTCTCCGACGTCTTTTTTCTCAAGTGGTCTTACTCTCATGGTAAGCCTTTATCCTTTCAACTGCCTTCTTCAAATTCTCCAAGGAGTTCGCATAGCTTATCCTAATAAAGCCTTCATTCCCGCTTCCAAACGCAATCCCTGGCGTTACCGCGACTCCGTGGTTTATCATCTTCTCCGCAAACTCCATGCAGTTCTCTTGAACGTCCATGAACATGTAAAAAGCGCCTTCTGGCTTAACCATCCAGTATAGCTTACTGAGTTCCCCATATATGTAATCTCTACGTTTTCTGAACTCTGCGACGATCTTTGAGACTATACTTTCAAACTCTCCATTAAGCAAGACTTCAGCAACCGCTTTCTGCGCAAAAGCTGGAGCGCAAACGCCGTTGACCTGATGAACCTTTAGCATTGAGTTCAGAAGGTCTTCTCTCGCAACAACGTAGCCTATTCTCCAACCCGTCATGGCTAAGGATTTCGAGAAACCGTTGACTACAACTACGTTTTCATAATCTACGAGCGTTGTTGGCTTCTTATCGTAGTAAATCTTGTCGTATATCTCGTCGCTGATCACGATTGAGCCGTAGTCCATTGCGATCTCTGCAATTCCTCTCAGAGTTTTTCCATCCGCAACGACTCCAGTGGGATTGTTGGGGTAATTTAGAAAAACAACGCTGACATCTCTGCTCATAATCTCAGAAAATCGGTCCAAGTCGGGAACGAATCCCGTTTCATGGGTTTTTATTTCCAAAAACTTTGCCCCACAGATCTTTGCGTATGTAAAATAGCTCAGAAATGAGGGCGAGGGTATCACGACCTTCGAGTTCTCTTCGATGAATGCAAGGCTTGCGTTCATCAAAGCCTCACTGCCACCCGCGGTCACCATGACGTTCTCTTTTGAAACGCCATAACTTTCTGCAATCGCAGTTCTAAGCTCTTCAATACCAAGGTTCGATGTATAGTGGGTATATCCAGCTTTAATGGCTTCAATCGCTTTTTCTACGACCTCTCTTGGTGTAGGAAAGTCGGGTTCTCCAATAGTCAGGCTTACTACGTCTTTGCCCTCCTTTTTCGCTTTTTCCACGATCTCAAACATTCTTCTAATCAGGGAAGTCGAAATTTCCCTAAGCCTACACGCCTCCATTGACCAAGCCACCCCGTAGAAAATTAAAGTCTTTCTGACTTAAAGCATCTTCTATTTACGCGATTTCAAACCATGGGATGATCCTAAGTTTCGAAATCTACACTACTATTTGGGGAGAAGAGTTCCATTCAATCGTTCCGTTTTGCTCCAAGGTTAAAGTCCTTGGCTTAGTTTCGATAGTTTGCACAAACCCGTGTTCTCAAGTCTTCGAGAGATATTGCAATCTGGTGAGGATCTGCTTTTAACACACCTCCCCCCTTTATTTCCTGTGGAACTGCACTAACTAAATTTAAGGGCTTTCTTACAATCAGAAAATGCATAAAATCTTCTTAAATTGCATGAAAATGCATCTACCAACTTTCGTGGATAAACCATTGGCGTAGATTAAAAAGTTGTCAGAGAAGCCTTAGATTTCATCTTGAGAGTTTGACAACACGTCTTCTTACGCGATTTTCATACACGGCAGATAGACATCAAAGAGATCTTAGCAACAGAACAAATGTAAAATTCAATTCTGTTCGTAGAGCCTTATCTCGATGTCATCGTAAAACTCTCTTTGCTCGATCGTGAACCTTCTCCTTTGAACGAGATGAAGCAATGGAAGATAGATCCCTATAACTCTCTCCTTGGTATCTGCGATCGAGAAAAGTGTGATGATGCTTTTTTTCTTCAAAATCTTCACAAGGTAGTCTTCAACCTCCGCTATCTCTCGCTCCAAGTTCTCTTCGTGTGGTATCGAAGTTATGTAATCGAACTCTATTCTTTCCCTTCTTCTTTTCCTTCTCCTTTCAATCGCTTCAGCCTTCTTAAGCTCCTTTATTAAGTCTTTTAGTGTGCTAATCTTTCGAATTCGTCTTCTTTGTGCTCTCAAAACCTCTTCAACGAAAATTTCGTCGATTTCGAGTTCTTCATTCTCCTCAACTTCGATTATCTCAAAGTCCTCTTCGACCGGTGGTGAAGGGGCAATTGCATCTGCCTTCATTCTAACTAGAATTGCTGCATAAAGCAAAACTCTTCCAGAGACTCTTAAATCGAGCTTCTTAGCCTCCTCTATTTTTCTCAAAAACTTGTCAGTGACGTCTATTACGTCGATGTTCCAGGGATCGATTTCCCCCTTTCTCGCCATCTCTAAGAGGATTTGGATTGGATCTGTGAAATCCTTACTCCTGTCACTATCGATGAGTTGTCACCCCCCATGGTAACGCCTATTACAGTATCTGCGTTCTCGATCATCGGTTTTCTAAGCGAGATCACGATGAATTGCGCGTCTTTAGACCTCTTCTTTATCATCTTCGCAACCCTTTCAACGTTCACACCATCGAGAAACATGTCGACTTCATCGAACGCGTAAAATGGTGCGGGTTTGAACATCTGAATAGCGAGAATGAAAGAAAGAGCGACAAGACTTTTCTCTCCCCCACTAAGCGCTTCAAGCCTTTGCATCGGCTTGTTCTTTAACTTCACACGCATGTGAAGACCACTGTTGAACACGTCCTCGGTGTCGAGAAACAATTCTCCCTCTCCATCTGCAAGTTCTTGTAAAATTTGGCTAAAATTCTTGTTTACAGCGTTGAAGACTTCAAAGAAGACTTCTCTTTTTCTAAGTTCGTATTTTTCGATCCTATCGATTATCTCTCTGCGTTCTTTCTCGAGAACTTCTTTTTTGCTTGTCAACTCGTCTCTTCTTGCCTTTACGTTCTCGTAGTCTTGAATTGCCTTGAGGTTCACGTCACCAAAGTTGGATAACTCTTCTTCAATTTTTGCAAGCTCCAATCTTAGTTCTTCGAGGTTTCTAAGACTTTCGGGGACTACAAGGTCTTCAAAGTTACGCAAGTTTTCCAAAACGGCGTCCAACTTCTCTTCAAGTGAGGAAATTCTATCTTCGCATCTCTTGAGTTCGAATTCGATCTTATTTTTCTCTTCTTCGATCAATCTAAGCTCGTGGAGGAGATTGTCTCTCCTATCCCTCAACTCTTCAACTTTTTCTCCCAAGTCTCTCTCTTCAACTCTCAACTCCTTAACCCTCTTCGATAACTCCTCCATCCTTCTCCTCCCTTCTTCGAGTTTGAGTAAGATCTCGTTCTTTCTCGATAGAAGATTGGAGATATCGTTCGATATTGAGTTCAAGCTGTTTTCAAGTTGTTTTTGCTGGAATTCAAATTTTTCAATTCTATTCTCTATTGATATCAATATTTCTCTGTTCCTCGAGTAATCCTCCTTGAGCTTGTCGAGTTCGGAAAGGATCTCTGGAGTTTTACTGCCCTTCAGATCGTTTTCAAGTTTCTTTATCACAGTCTCTGCACTCCTTATGTTCATCTCAACCGTGGAGAGTTCTTCACTTACCTTCTTGATTTTCTCAATGCAATCCGATTTTTCAACGCTCCTAAGGGCAATCCTCCCCTCTAACTCATTTATTTGCTGAGTTGATCCACGGATTCTCTCCTCTAAGCCCTTTATCTCCAATTTCCTCTCGTTGATTTTTGCAGATATCTCATCAAACTTGGCCTTTGCAATTCTTCTCTTTTCCTCCACACTGTTTAGATTCGTAATCAAAGAATCTTTCTCGGATTGAAGCTCCCTTATTTTTTCTTGGAGTTCTCTCTCCTTTTCGAGGAGTTCTCTTGAAATCAAAAGCCCCCTTTTCTCTCTACTACCACCCACCATCAAACCGCTCTTCTCAACAAGATCCCCATCGAGGGTTACGATGCGCACGTTCTTGTCCATGAGTCGCCGAGCGTTCTCTATGGTGTCAACAACGATCGTGTCCCTAAGGAGAAACTTGAAAACTGGCATGAATCTTTTGTCGCATTTGACGAGGTTTACGGCAAAGTCTATGACTCCCTTCTCCTTGAAGATCGATCTATCAAAATCAACTCGATAGTCTCTTATTTTTTTCAGTGGAATGAAACTAGCTCTTCCCGCTTGAAGCATTTTAAGATACTTTATTGCTTCTACCGCATCGTCTTCAGTCTCTACTACGATAAACTGTAGTGCACCACCGATTGCAGACTCGATGGCAATTGCAAATTCCTCATCGACTTCTCCCAATTGTGCAACTGTGCCAAAGATTCCCGCCAACTCTCTTCTCTCCTTTGCGGACAATATCGTCTCCACGGGCTTTGAGTAGCTCTGTATGGTGGAGAGTTTTGCCTTTATCTTTGCAAGCTCGACTTCGCAACGCTTTATCTCCTCTTCTACATCGGAAAGTCTTGATCGGATAGAAAAGAGGTTCTTGTCGAGGTTTAGAATTTCGGATTGTATGTTTTGTTGTTCTCTTTCTAATTTTGACAGTTCGTTTGAAATTTTTTCGAGAAAAATCCTATCTTCTCTGAGACTACTTTCCATTTTCTCCTTTTTAGAGATCGCATCTTCGAGCTCCAACTCTATCCTGCGTAGAAGTTCTATTGTTCTATCTCTTTCGGAGATAAGGGTGTTCCTCTTCTCTTTCAGTGCCTCAAAGTTTTCCTTCTCGCTAAGAAGTTTATTTTTCAGCTCCTGAGAACTTCTGTCTTCAAGCTCCAATTCCCTTTCCAAAGAGTTGATCTTTTCCAATTTTTCACTTAGCAGTTCTTCGAGGTTGATCTTTTTCACGAGCTCCTCTTCAAGTAATATTTGGATTGATTCAAGTTCGTCTTTTGTTTTTATAGCTTCGCCCCTCTTCTTTAAGATCTCCTCGTCGATTCTGTTTATCTCCTCGCGGTATATGTTCTCAGACTTCTTGATCGACTCGATCTCGGATGTGATCTTTAGAATCTCGGTTTGTATCTCGCTTAACCTTTTATCGCCGAATTTGGAGATCTCGTTTGCCATTTTTCTGAGCTCTTCGTTGATCTCGATTGTCTTCTGCGTAATCTCTGGTATCCGGGCCATTAGCTTGTCTTTCTCCCTTTCAAGTCTTTCGATCTCGTCTTCGATCCTCTTCTTACTAAAGCTGAGGGAAAGAAACTCGTGTGCCCTAATCTGTGTCTCACACTCGATCTTTCTTGCGACGAGCTCCTTGTATCTCAAAGCCTCGTTTCTATCCTTTTCCAAGGACCTTAGCATTCCTTCAACTTCCGCGATAACCGCTTCGAGCTTCTCTATGTTCTCTCTAACTCTGTCAAGCTCTTCCAGCGCTCTTTCCTTTTTCTCATCGAACTCTGAAATCCCCGCAACATCTTCAATAACCCTTCTCCGCTGAACGGGAGTCATCTCTACGATCCTCGTCACGTCTCCTTGCATCACGATGTTGTAAGCTTCGCTGTGGATTCCAAGCTCGGAAAGTAGATTTTGGATCTCATAAAAACTCACTGGTTTCTCGTTGATGTAATAGTAGCTATAGTAACCCTTATCCGTCACTTTTATCTTTCTCGTGATCTCATAGCTCTTTCCATCGTCTCCAATCACTATCGAAACTTCAGCCTCTTTTTTCCCCTCAGACACCAAATCTGATAGTCTCTCAGCTCTCAACTGCTTCGTAGACGTCGTAAGACCTAAACAAAAAAGGATTGAGTCGATTATGTTTGACTTTCCGCTTCCATTTGGACCCGTTATAACCGTGAAACCAGGGTTCAGTGGGATCTCGACTTTTTTTGTGAAGGACTTAAAGTTTCGTAGCGAGACCTTCTTAACCAACATCTCAGTCGCAGATTATGAGATCCTTGTCGTCTTGCTCGAGTTCGGCTTTATTTCCATTCATTTTTTCCGTCATCTTTGGAGCCTTTTTCTCTATCTGAACCCCCGAAGCCTTCTCTTGTTGGACTCTTGGAACCGCTTCTTCTCTTTTATGTTCTACAGCCCTTTTCTTGTCCCCTCTTAGCTCCTTAAGCTCGTCTTTTATGTATGTCAGCTCGATGACTATGCTTTCAACGCTTTTTCTCAACTCCACAAGCTTCGAATCCAAATCGACCATCTTTCTCGCAATCTCTGAGTTCTCGATCTCCTTTTTTATCAGACTCACTATCCTTTCAATCTCACTATTTTCTGCTACCACAACACCACCCCGCCGCCTTCGAGATGTATATCCTTCGATATTAATAAATCTTTTCATGCACCGCTCCGACAATCCGTGCAAAGGAGATGTAAAACCTCTTGCCAGAAATTTTAACAACCCTCTTTTGAGCGATATTGCCTTTAGGTAAAACATTCTTCGATTTTAGCACACCGATTTGGACCTTTTCTCATAAAAATCCCTTCAATCCATTTCATTCCGGCGTAAGTATTTTAGTCTGTTCCTTTCGCTGGAAAAGAGTTGCTAAGATCCAAACGCGCACTTCCACAGGAAACAAGGGGGGAGGGGGGTCGGTTACCATTCGCCACGACTTTCAAAGACATCATCCGAGATGAAAGATCCTCGAAATGCGAGGGAAATTGAAGAGAGCAGGTGAAAGGCGGACAAAGTCTAAAAGCGCACCTCTTTCTGATCAGAAAATAAAAATTATCTGAACCACGGTATCATCTTCCTTACTTCTTTTCCAACGATTTCGATTGGATGGTTTGCTTCCATCTCCAACAACTTGTTGTAAACTGGTCTTCCAGCTAAGTTCTCGAGAATCCACTCTCTTGCAAATTCGCCGGTTTGTATCTCTTTCAGGATTTTTCTCATCTCTTGTCTCGTCGCTTCGGTGAATATCCTCTTTCCCCTTGTCATCCCTCCATACTTCGCAGTCTCGCTTACTGCTCTCCACATGTTGAAAATGCCCCCTTCGTAGATCAGGTCTACTATGAGCTTGAGCTCGTGCAGAACTTCGAAATAGGCGACTTCTGGCTGATAACCTGCTTCAACGAGGGTTTCGAAGGACATCTTTATCATTTCCGCAACTCCACCGCATAGGTCTACTTGCTCTCCAAAGAGATCGGTTTCTGTCTCTTCTTTAAACGTCGTTTCTATGACACCCGCCCTCGTTGCACCAATCCCCTTTGCATAGGCGAGAGCGATCTCCAACGCCTTTCCGCTTGCATTCTGCTTAACCGCAACGAGCGCTGGAACTCCTTTACCTTCGACGAACACCCTCCTCACCAATGGTCCGGGACCTTTTGGAGCGACCATTATCACGTCGACACTTTTTGGAGGGACAATTTGGTTGTAGTGGATGTTAAAGCCATGCGCGAAGAGGATCGCGGCCCCCTCTCTGAGCTTCTCCCTCACGAACCTTTTATAAACTTCCGGTTGGACCATGTCTGGAATCAGCATTGCTATAAGGTCTCCCTCTATTTTTTCAAGGCTAACGACTTTCATCCCATCCTTTTCCGCTTTCTGCCAGCTCTCCTTATCCCACTCTGGAAGCGCAACTGTAACATCAACTCCAGAATCGCGTAAGTTTAGTGCGTGCGCATGTCCCTGGCTTCCATAGCCGACGATACAGATCTTTTTGTTCTTTAAAACTTCGAGATTTGCATCTCCCTCGCGGTAGATTTTTGCCATACCATCACCGGGAAAAGTGGTTTCGAGTTTCATATTTTTTTTGCTATGATCCATACGTCGAAGAATTCCCTCGTGTATACGACTTTGAAACCGCATACCCCAAGAAGTGATACCAACTGATCAAAGTCGAGAAAAGTGCGCCACTTCAGTTCGAGATTCTTTGCATATTCTGGACTGATCAAAAAGCTCAAAAAAACTTCTGTAAAAAATCTTACTATCAATGGAGCTCTGGAATTCAGATCTGCGATCGCAAGCGTCCCGTCCTTTTTTAGGACCCTTCTCACTTCTTCTATAGCCTTCCGCACCTCAAGCTCGTGCAAAGCGAAACAGAGAACTGCAAGGTCGAAAACGCCGTTTTTAAACGGAAGATGATGTGCATCAGCTCTTATGGCTTTTGCAAATCTGCACATCTCGGTTGAGAGGTCCAAGGGCACAACTTCTGCGTTTGGAAACACTTTTTTAAGCTCCGAACTTAAAACCCCCGGGCCACTACAAATATCGGCGATAAGCTTCGGTTGAGTGTGTTGCGATATTAAAAGGGCGAAAGAGCGATAATACCATCTGTTGAACTCAGCAAATCTTCGATAGTTCTCTGCAACACTGTCCCACATGATGTATGTTCTCTTTTTAAAATTTAATTTTTGCCAACGCAGATAACTTTTGAAAGTAGCTCTCGACGAACTCAAAGAAATCACTTTGCTTTATTTTTATAAATTAGATTCGAGCTCGCAAGTCTTCTGTATTCAGAAAAACGTGCGGTGCCAGAAAGACTTTTTAATCCCCTTCAATCCACTAAGAAGGTGAAACAGCTGAGAGTCTTGAAACCATTCGACCCATGGAAATCGGAACTTTGCACTTGCGGAGAAAAGATGTCCTTTAATCCATACACGGGGTGCGCACATCGATGCGATTACTGTTACGCAACCTATATACCGAGATTCTGGGAAGTGAGAGAAAAGAAGGACTTGTTGAGAAGGCTGGAAAAAGACCTTAAGGAGCTCGATAGCGACGTATTCGTTTCTATGTCAAACAGCTCAGACCCATATCCGCCGGTAGAGAGGGAGAAAAAGCTTACGAGAAGATGTATCCAGCTTTTCAAGGAATACGGCGTGAAAGTGCTAGTAGTGACAAAGAGCGACATCGTTCTCCGCGACCTCGACTTACTCTCTGAAATGGACTGCGTTGTCAGCATGACAATCACGGGTTGCGATAAGCTCGAGAAGTTTGCGCCATCAACAGAAGAGAGGATTGAAACCTTCAGGGAAATTAGAGACGCGGTTCCCACTGTGCTTAGATTTGATCCAATTGTCCCCTTTGTCAACGATTCGCAGTTCGAGATAATCGAGCTCTGCGATCCGGAACACGTGGTAACTTCGACGCTGAAGCTAAGGCTTGACTCCTACAGGAGGATAGTTGAAACTATGCCTTGGTTGGCTTCAGCGCTTGAAAAGCTGTATTTTGAAGAAGGAGAGAAGATAGGAAGCTATTACTACTTACCGAGTGATTTCAGATTGTTTTTACTTAAAAAAGTTGAGCGGTTTTGCGAGTCTATTGGAGCGACCTGTGGATTTTGTAGAGAGGGAATCGATTTCAAGGCAGAGACTTGTGATGGTAGACATTTGAGCAGTAGCTTTAAAAACGTCGGTAGGAGTTACTTCGGGGGATGGGATGTTGTGTAAGCTCTTCCTCCACGAAAAAGCAGTCGAAATCCTGCTCACGATTTTGGACTTTGAGGAGAAGGGGGAGAAAATATATCCTCTAAGTATTTCAAACTTGTTGAACTCCCCCTATAGCTATGTTTCAAAGGTTCTCGGCGAATTTGAGAAGTTTTGTCTCGTAGAAAGCAAGTTAGAGGGTAGAATTAGGGTCGTAAAACTCACAGAACACGGAAAAAGGATAGCCAAAGTTTTCAGAGAACTAAAGAAACTCTTAGAGAGGGACATCGTCGCAGAATTCAAACTGAACGCATTAAAGAGAATTTTTGAAAATGGACAAAAAGATTTCTATTCCCTCGCCCCCATACTCGCAGAACTCGAGATCTTGATTTCAACTACTAAAGACGAACTCGTGTTGTGGGAAGCGGTGGGGATGAAGAAAAAGTTGGAGGATATGGTATGCTCAGGGAGTTAGAGAGAAGGAGAAATGAAATGGTAAGACTGCTTTCGAAGCTCATCGAAATCAAAGCAATTTCTCCCGACTTTGGTGGGGAAGGCGAAGAAGAAAAGGCAGA
>JBKBUO010000107.1:0-2166 GCA_046290005.1 Archaeoglobaceae archaeon
ATCCTATAGAAGGAGAATACTTCATCTGTAACAATACTATCTGCAATCCAGACGATTGTGGAAGCCAAGTGATACCGAGGGCGAATGAGATAAAGAACACCAAGATAGGCGACGAATACATAGACATATGCACGATAGGCTTTGGAGATAAAAGTTACTACAATGAAACGATTCTAAAGCTGATGTCCGGCAGAAGAAATGTTAGCAATCCAAACGAGATCATAGAATGCTACTATTCAGCCCAAACACTTCAAGAACTGATAAACGCTTTTATCAACATAGGCAAACTTTACGAGCTTGCTGCGACAAATGTAAGGCTAAACGATACAATACCGGTTGGCATAGACCTTTACCTGTATCCGGAGGTAAGACCAGAGCTAAGAGTGGATGGAAAAGCCAACTGCACGTTGGAGTGGGGCTTTGTTGAGGGGGGAACGAATATATACATGTGGTGTAGCGAGATATACATCGACGACGTCGTAGAGATAATTTTAAGGCTCGTTCCAAGGGAGACTGGACTTATAAAGATAAACGAGGGTGGATTGGTTGTTTACTATGATGTGAACAACGCTAGAAGAGAGATCCATTTGCCTGAAATGTGGGTAGAGGTTAAAAGTCCACGAGGGGCAGAGGTGAAAATGTATTGAACTCTAAAGGAGTTTCAGAATTCGTTGGGAGTCTCTTGGTTCTCTTTGTGATAGTAAGCGTTGCTGGGCTCATATATACGATGTCTTATCCGACGATATTGAGCGGACAGGAAAATGCAAAGATGAGAAATGCCTACTTCGACATTTTCGAGCTAAGAGAGAAGATCGAAAGAGTTAGATCTGGGCTTGAGTTTAAATCCACACACATACTCCAGCTTCAAGGTTTATCGGTGAACTTCGGGAATGAGCCGATGGTCACAATCAACAACACGCGATACGAATTGTCCTCAATAAAACTAATTGGAAGGGGTTCCTTCGTAGTCTACGAAAATGGTGCGATAATAGTACACCAAAACGGAAAGACGAGTATGACAAGTTCTCCAAACATCAACTATGTAAAGGAGACGGGGACCCTTTACTTTCCGGTGATTAAACTCACTACAAATCTCTCAGCGGGAGGTTTTGGTGGTCTTACAATATACCTCCATCTCAAGAGTATAAAAACGATTGTAGGGGAAGGCTCAATCGTTTTTTACTCAAAAAATGCTGATGCATGGGAGGAGTTTTTCGATATCATTGGAGTTGATTTTACTCGCTTGGGAAACGAGATAAGGATTCAGAACGTGAAATACTTTGCGGTGGTTTACGAGGTTGAGGTTTATGGATGAGAAGGCGGTCTCCGAAACCATGGCGTACATGATGATCTTAGGGGTTGTTCTATTCCTAATAAGCATAGTGTATGTTCAAGTGTACAATACAACCGTAGACAATGCGGAAAAGTTTAAAATAATAAGCATGAGAGAGAGCTTTAGAAAAATCTACGACGTTTTTGTCCTTTCTCTCTACGGTGGCGCAAGTTTGCAGCAAATACAACTTGAACTCCAAGGAGGGGCTTTTTACGTAACCAGGAATGCGACTATGGATATCGAGCTATTCAACGATAAAGGGGAGTTAATCGATTCTCATTCTTTTAACCTCTACTCTCTAAACTACGAAATAGGAGATTTTAGGATATCCTTCGAGAATGGTGCTCTGCTCGAAGATTACTATGATCACCGAAGATTCGTCCAACAGCCAAGCATATATCTTAGATCTGTTCAATCTCCACGAGCCTCTGGAGAGATGGAAACGATCCTCGTCCTTGTTTTGAACAAGATAGACTCTGACGTGAGCGTCGCTGGTAGCGGTCCCATAGTGATGGTGTTCAACTCATCCATGACTCTATCAAGAATGTATCCAACAACTGGAAAAGTTAATCTAACCGTGACTTCGGATTACTCAGAGCTTTGGGCGAATTATTTCAAAGATCTCGGCGGCTCAGTTTTCCAGTCGGGTAATAGGGTGTTCGTCGAAATAACATTCAACAAGATCGTCCTGACAGTTTACACAACCAATGTCACGATCAAAAAGTTCTGAGTTTGATTCTAAAAATTAAAGAATTTTAAAAACCGCGTTTATAATTGCAAGGGTCACGAGCTTGTCTTCGCCAATTGGCTCACATATTATCACTCTTTTACCT
>JBKBUO010000108.1:0-2085 GCA_046290005.1 Archaeoglobaceae archaeon
TGGTGTGGTTGCTGGAAGCAGACCGGTCATCGACAGTGGATGGCTCCCCAAGGACAGACAAGTTGGTATTTCAGGAAAGATCGTGAAGCCGAAGCTATACTTGGCGTTGGGCATCAGTGGTGCGTTCCAACATGTGATGGGCATGAAGGACAGCGAGCTAATAATTGCGGTGAACAAAGATCCTGAAGCCCCGATATTTGGAGTTGCGCATTACGGAATCGTTGGCAACATATTCGACGTGGTTCCAACACTTTTGGACAAGTTGAAGGCAAAGAAGTGATCCAAAATTTTATCTGCCAAAACCAAACTTTTTTTATGTGGCGTAGAATTGCGGAGAAGTTCGAAAAGTACCCCTCGCAAATCGCAGTTGCGAGGGAATTTCTTAAACTCGGAATCTCGATTAAAGATGGAAAAGCTTACTGCGGAAAAATCGAGCTCGTCCCGGCAAAGATTGGCGAGGCTTTGGGTGTGGACAGAAAAGTAGTCGTCTCTGCGATACAGAACATAGAGAGTGATGAAGAGCTGAGAAAGGTTTTCGAGAAACTGAAGCCAGTTGCAGACGTAACCGAAGTTGCAAGATTTCTCGGCTATGGTGTCCTCGAAGTTTATGCGGACAGTAGCAAACCTGGAATCGCCTCTGGCGTGACTTTTGCGCTTGCCAAAGAGGGAATAGTGATAAGATACATGCTTGCAGAAGACCCTGAGCTGAGCGTCGAGTCGAAGATGGTGATCGTGACCGACACAAAGATACCCGGCAGAGTTGTGGAGGAGATTTTAAAGGTAGAGGGTGTAAAGAAGGTTGTGATAAGCTGATCAAAAAGATTTTAAAGCGAAATCGAGAACTTGGAATACCGATGAGCTCTTAGCGAGGGCCCTGATCCAGCTGCGGGATTGAGCTCTCGCAACTGCGAGCGATGACAATCCTTTCGCTCCCGCAGGGTACAAGTTTTTTGTGCGAAAAGGCAGACCGGAAAAAAGATAAACAACTTCGGCAATCGACTGCGTGCTTGGAACCCTGATAAATTCGATTGCAATTGTCGTGGGATCCATAGTTGGTGCGCTCTTAGGTAGTAGAATAAAAGAAGGTTTGCGAGAGAATTTAATCAGAGTGTTGGGCTTGTGCGTTTTCGTTCTTGGCGTTGGAATGGCAATGAAAATGCAGAACTTTCTGATAGTGACCTTTAGCATTGTTGTAGGTTACTTTGTCGGAGAATCCATTGGAAACGCTATCGGATTCGAAAGGCTCGAAAAATGGATCGAGGGTAAGTTTACGGGTCACAGATTTGCTGAAGGCTTTATAACCGCTTCACTCCTATTTTGCGTCGGCTCTATGGCTATTCTTGGTCCACTCGAAGAAGGTTTAACGGGTAACCGCTCGATTCTGCTCGCAAAATCGTTGCTCGACGGCATCGCTTCGATGATCTTAGCTTCAACTCTCGGCATTGGTGTTGCGTTCTCTGCCCTAATTGTTCTTGCTTACCAAGGGTTTTTCACAGTCTTCGCTGGCTTCATCAGCGGTTATCTTACCGCGTATACGATAAACGAGATAAATGCGACGGGAGGGGTCATGATATGTGCAATTGGTTTAAATTTAGCGAAGATTGCCAACTTCAAAGTGGGTAGCACACTTCCAGCGCTTCCAATGACCGCGATCTTATCTTCGTTCAGCGAAACCTTTATATTTAAATTGCCTTAAAAAGAGCATGGGTCTCGCATCGGTCGCTGGATTCCTCATAGGTTTCTTATTTGGGATCAGTAGCATCACGACACTCCTTGGCTTTATGGGTAACGTTTTAATCCAGATCGACGAGATGCTCAGAAACCTAAGCGCGATGTCGACGCTCGTTCTACTGATAATCGCCATAGTGTTGGTTGTGAAGATCAAGGCGATAGCTTCACTTATCGCTGGAGCTATAGTCGGAGCGGTGCTCAACTTGATCCTCGCCCAGAATGGTATAAACGTTCTCGAGCTCTTAAAGAACTCTTTGGGTTTTTAAATAATTTCAAATCAAAAAAGTGAAATATCCATCGACAACTTACTCCATGCTTCTACTCGAACAAGAATCCAAGGAGCTCTTGGAAAGC
>JBKBUO010000109.1:0-1980 GCA_046290005.1 Archaeoglobaceae archaeon
ATACAGAAATACTGCGTCGAGCTTACAAAGGAGGTTTAAATCAAATTTTCAAATTTTTAAAATTTTTTGAATTTTTTTAGTAGTAGAGGATGGAAGTGATCGAAAGGCTTGAGCTCCCTCAAAAACTTCTTTGTGCAGCATTGGTCGATGATTGTAAAAACAGTAATTAATTTTTCTCATCTCATTATAATCAATTGTAAAAACAGAAAATTTTAAATAGCAAAAATTCTATTCATTGTAATAGGGTGCCTTAGCCACCACCGAAAGTGTTTTTGGGTAGGAGGTGGAAGTTATGCAGCCTTTTAAAGACCTTTGGAAGTCTGAAAAAGAAAGCCCGGAGAAATTCTGGAACGAACAAGCAGAAAAAGCGATGGACGATATCTATTGGTTCAAAAAATGGGACAAAGTTTTTGAGTGGGATTATCCAAGGTTCTCTTGGTTCATCGGAGGGAAGACGAACATAGCATACAATTGCATAGACTATAAACTCGAAAGATTCGCTTCGAAGCCAGCCTACATATACGAGAATCCAGAGCTTGATTTGAGCTACTCTGTGACATATGCGCAGCTCTTCAGCATGGTTAAGAAGTACTCCTCTGCACTTCGTGGATTCGGGATCAAAAAAGGAGACAGAGTTCTACTTTACCTTCCAAACTCTATTGAAGCCGCTGCGATGATCTTAGCCTGTGCAAGGGTTGGTGCTATCTCGGTCACGGTTTTTGCTGGTTTCTCTCCGAACGCAATTGCGGACAGAATCGAGCTAACGAGTCCAAAGCTCATCTTTACCCAAGACTTTGCATCGAGGAGGGGAAAGATAGTAAAGCTGAAGGAAAACATCGACAACGCTTTGAGTCTTGTCCAGAGAAGGATGGATGTAAAGGACGTGAAGGTCATAATAAAGAGGGCGATGCCAGAGCTCGAGCTTGGGCTATCGGATAGAGATATTCTGCTGAAGGACTTCCTAAAGCTTGGTAAAGGAGAGAGTAGCGATTACGTTGAAGTCGATGCAATGGATCCGGTTTTTGTCATGCCAACTTCTGGAACTACTGCAAAACCAAAGCCAGTTGTTCACGTGGCTGGTGGTTACCAGATATGGAACTACTGTGCTGCAAAGTGGATATATGGGTTGAAAGAGAACGATGTAATATTCAACACGTCGGACATTGGTTGGATCGTCGGACAGAGCTACATGATCTTTGGACCACCACTTGTGGGAGCGACTTGCATACTCTACGATGGCACACCAGATTACCCTGAGCCGGGGATTTGGTGGGAAGTCGTTGAAAGAAATAGAGCAACTTTGATTTGGACTTCGCCAACAGGAGCAAGGATTTTAAGAAAAATCGGTGTTGAAAAAGCCAAAGAACACGATCTAAGCTCGGTTCAAAGAGTTGTTTGCGCTGGTGAGGTTTTAAATCCAGAAGTTTGGTTCTGGCTTTACAGGGATGTTTTCGAAGAACGCATCCCAGTCATAGATCACATGTGGCAAACTGAAACAACTGGTGCGATATTTGGTTACCCATATGGACTGCTTGGTGAAGACGTCAAGAAGTTCATAAAGCCTGGATCCGCTGGCTTACCTTTGCCAGGAGTAGACCCAGTTGTGCTCGATGAAACTGGAAAAGAGCTTGGACCAAATGAAAAAGGTATTCTTTACCTTAGGAAACCATTCCCAGGGCTCACGCCGACACTTTGGGACAGCTTCGAGAGATACATTCGTTCTTACTGGGAAGTCGGAGTTCGTGGAATGTATTGCACCGGAGATTCTTCATTCATAGACTCAGATGGCTATGTATGGTTCACCGGAAGAGCAGATGAGGTCATAAAAATAGCTGGGCACAGAATTGGAACAATAGAAGTTGAGAACATTCTCGTAAGTCATCCCGCGGTAGCTGAAGCAGGAGTCTGTGGAGTTCCAGATGAGCTTCGTGGAGAAGTTGCTGCAGCGTTTGTAGTCCTCAAGCAAGGATTTTCACCAAG
>JBKBUO010000110.1:0-1827 GCA_046290005.1 Archaeoglobaceae archaeon
ATTGACCCTTGCCACAGTTTGGAGCAAGAGATGACCCTTCAGCGGTTTATCTAAGTAAAGTGTTTGAAGCTGTGGATGATCGAATCCAGTTATGAGCATGTCCGTAACTATGACCATTTTCGGATACTCCTCTTCCTTGAACTTCTTCACTATCTCCTTGTTTATGTCACTCGTGTCTTTTCCCCTTCCATATTTTTCCCTAAGTCTTTGCTCGTAAGCAGATATCTCTTCTGGATCGTTCTGACTGTATGTCATAACGATTTCTGTGTATTGCTCTGGATTTTGAACTCCGAGTTTTTTGAAAGCTTTATCCAAGGCTTTCTTGTATCTAACGCATGCTGCTCGACTCGCAGTTACAACCATTGCCTTGAACTTTCCATCTACATTTTCTCTGAAATGCTTTGCTATGTCTTCAGCTATCACTTCAATTCTCTCAGGCTTTTCCATGAAAACCTTTATTTTGTCAAGTCTCCTTTTGATTCTATCCCTTACCAGGGGCTTATACTCCTCAGGAACCTCTTTTAACGCTCCTCTTTCAACAAGAAAGTCTACTATTTCCTTGTATGAGGAAGAATCAAGTCTATCTTCTATTTCTTCAAAGCTTTCAGTTTTGAGAAACTCCTCGTATTCTTCAGAAATGTCTTTGTTGTACTTTAGCCCAACCTTGTCCAAAAGGCGGGTTGCAAACGCTATGGGTATCGTGTGTCCATCCCTTTGACTTTCGGTTATGAAGTATCTGTGAAGGTAGTATTCTCCGTATTCTGGATATGCAAAGCTCGCATACGTGTCCTTTTCCCCTTTGGCTATTGGCGTTCCTGTGAATGCGAAGAAGAAAGCATTTCTCAAAGCGCATCTCATCGCAGCTGCTAAAAGACCGTATTGAGTTCTATGACCTTCATCGATGAAGACAACTATGTTTTCCCTCGTGATTATCGTTTCTTCTTTAGAAAGCTTTTCAAGCTCCTCGACAAGCTCTTTGATCTCCTCTGGTCTGAACTTGTGTATCAAAGTTAAAAACGCTCCTCTTTTCCCAACTCTTAAGGTCTCAATTAATTCCTTCACCGATTCTATTCTCTTTAACTCTGGTAAGGAAGTTTCTATTGCCTCGTATTCATTTTTTAGCTGTTCTTCAAGTTCTACTCTATCAACAACAAAGAATATCGTAGGATTTTCCAAGATGTTCTCTGCCCAAATCTTGTTTGCTGTGAATACCATCGTCAATGTCTTCCCAGAGCCAAGCCAATGCCATATCAAGCCATTTTTCCTTTTATCTTCTCCTTTGATGTTCTTTATTATCCGTTCGATCATCTTGTTCGTCGCTTCGTATTGCATCCATCTCGCAATTGCTCGAATCTGCTTCCCCTTCACTTCCCTTACAAATATGAAGTGTCTGATCAAGTCGAGAAGCGTTCTTTTATCAAGCATTTCGATTATTGCATCAACTTCATCCTCTATCCTCTCTACCCTCCACTTCTCTTGCGTTGTTTCAGTGCCATCCGTTGTGTTCGGGAAATAACTTGCGTTCCATTCCGCAGATATGCTGAACTGAACATATTTGAAGAGATCTGGAACAACTTTTTCGTATCTTTTCACTTGTCTGTAAGCATCTTCAAGCGTTGAATAAGGCTTTGCTGGAGTTTTGCATTCGATCAAGACCAAAGGTATTCCGTTCACGTATAAAACTATGTCCGCCCTTATCTCGCCATTGCCAACGTATTTTACTTGTCTGCTCACGATAAATTCGTTTTCCTCGATATTTTTGTAATCGATGAGCTGGATGTATTTGACCGTTCTTTCCTTCTCAAGCTTTATCGGAACCCCATGCTT
>JBKBUO010000111.1:0-1015 GCA_046290005.1 Archaeoglobaceae archaeon
TACACAAACCTAAGAACAAACTTAGTCTTCGAACACGAAGACGAGCTTGACTCCTTCGTTGTGAACTTAGCGCAGAAGTGCGGGAAGCACTTGAGCATCGCAGAACCGATGGTCGACGCTACGATGCCAGACGGGAGTAGAATTCAGCTCACACTTGCGAGAGAAGTGACAGACCATGGGTCGACTTTCACGATAAGGAAGTTCAGAGAGGAGCCAGTGACTCCAGTCGATCTAATCGCATGGAAAACATTCAGCGCAGAGCAAATGGCTTATCTCTGGCTTTGCATAGAGAACAAAAAGTCTCTGATCTTCGCAGGTGGAACTGCAAGCGGAAAAACGACTTCGATGAACGCGATCTCGCTCTTCATTCCAAGGAGGGCGAAGATTGTGACAATAGAGGACACGAGGGAGTTGATGCTTCCGCACGAGAACTGGATTCCTGCTGTTACGAGGGACTCTTTCCATGGAGAAAAAGGAGCAATAGACATGTACGACTTGCTGAGAGCTGCGTTGAGGCAAAGACCCGAGTATATACTCGTTGGAGAGGTCCGTGGGAAAGAAGCGTTGACCTTGTTCCAAGCGATGGCAACTGGGCACACCACCTACTCTACTCTGCACGCGGACAGCGTAAGCGGGGCAATCCATCGCTTGGAGAATCCACCAATTGAAGTGCCGAGACCCATGCTTGAAGCGTTGAACATAATAAGCATACAAGCCCAGACCTACGTGAACGATCGAAGAGTAAGGAGGAACTTGGAGATCGCTGAGATCGTTGGATTGGATGCACACACGAAGATGCTGAGAACGAGCACGGTTTTCCAGTTGGACAGCGTTAAGGATGAGCATTTGATGGTCGGAACTTCGAAGGCGTTGGAAGAGATAAGGAAGCACAGGGGCTGGAGTGTTCGCGAGCTAAACGAGGAGCTTGAAAGGCGGAAAAGGGTCTTGGACTTCATGGTTCAGAACAACATTAGAGATTTCAAGAGTGTGAGCAATGTGATCCATGCTTATCAAA
>JBKBUO010000112.1:0-974 GCA_046290005.1 Archaeoglobaceae archaeon
GTGAAGGCAGCGAAACTCATTGGATTCCCAGTTGCGATGAAAGTTCACGGGATTTTGCACAAGAGCGAAGTCAGAGGAGTGGTTCTAAACTTAAAGAGCGAAGAAGAGGTTAAGAGCGCTTTCAGGAGACTTATCCAGATCGAAGGAGCGAAAGGAGTGAACGTGCAACCAATGCTACAAGGAATAGAGCTCATCGTAGGCTCAGCGGAGAACGAGCAGTTTGGAAGCTATCTCCTCTTCGGTCTCGGCGGAGTCTTTGTAGAGGTTCTGAAGGATGTCTCCTTCAGATTGCTACCCATAACTCGAAGAGATGCGGAAGAAATGATAAGGGAGATCAAGGGCTACAGAATCTTGGAAGGCTACCGTGGGTTCAAAGCCAACGTAAACTCAATCGTCGATCTACTTTTGAAGGTGAGCGAGATCGTTGAAAAGGAGAACGTGGTCGAAATGGATCTCAACCCAGTTTTCGCGAACGAAGAAGGTTGTTTCGTTGCAGATGCGAGGATCCTGAAGGGAAAAAGAAGGGAATTCTCAACCGTTGCAAGGGACATAAGCTTCTTCTTCAACCCGAAAAGCGTCGCTGTTGTTGGCGCTTCGAGGAGTGTTGGTAAGCCCGGGAATACGATACTTTGGAATCTTAGAAGGTTTGGGTTCTTGGGAAAGATACATGCGGTGAACCCAAATGCGGATGAGATCCATGGAGTCAAGTGCTATCCGTCGGTTAAGAACATTCCCGAGGAAGTCGACGTTGCGATCATTGCGGTTCCAGCGAGGATCGTTCCAAAAGTCATGGAAGATTGTGCAGAAAAAGGAGTTAAGGGCGTTGTTATCGTTAGCTCAGGGTTTAGTGAGGAAGGCGAAATTGGAGCCGAGATCGAGAAAAAAGTCGTCGATATTGCAAGGAAAAACAACATTGCGATATTTGGACCGAACACAACTGGAGTTATGAACACCGCAACGGGTTTTATCACGAG
>JBKBUO010000113.1:0-785 GCA_046290005.1 Archaeoglobaceae archaeon
TCCGATTTTTCTCGCAAGCGCAACTATTTCTTCTTTATCGAAACCAAGCAAAGTTGGCAATACTGCGAGTTTTGAAGCGTCGTATATCACGTTGAGGTTGTCAAGCGTTTGGCTTGCAACCTGCGAGATGTTATCCCCAGTTACTATCGCCTTCGCCTTCTCTTTCTCTGCGATCAAGTTCGCCATTCTCATCATGCTTCTGCGGTAAACGACCATTCTCAGCTTCGGAGGAACGATTCGAATTATCTCCATCTGCACGTCTTCGAATGGAACCATGTAAAGAGTCAACGACCCTTGATATTCGGAAAGCTTTTCTGCGATTGCGTGAATCTTCTTCCTCACGTTTGGCGAGTGCAAGGTTTTGTTGAAAAAATGCGCTGCGACGACTTCGCATCCACGCTTCATCGCAAGAAAGCTCGCAACTGGGCTATCGATTCCACCAGAGATCAAAGATACAACTTTTCCAGCGACTCCGACTGGTAATCCACCAATGCCTTCAAAGCGTTGCGAATAAACGAGGGCTTCGTTTCCTATTTCAATCCAAATCGTTACATCTGGATCCTCGAGGTTGACTCTCTTTTCAGTCTTTTCAACGACAAACGCTCCTAAAATTTTGTTTATCTCCATCGAGTTCATCGGAAAGCTCTTGTTTCTCCTCGATGCGGATATTTTGAAAGTTTGGAAGTCCTCTGGCAAAGCCTTAAGAACTGCGGACTTGATTTCCTCGATGTCGAGCTTGGTTTTGAACCCTATGCCGAAATACCTTATCCCGGGAACTTTTCTTA
>JBKBUO010000114.1:0-720 GCA_046290005.1 Archaeoglobaceae archaeon
TCATCGCAATGAAGCAGAGGCGAACGCTTTCCCTTGCAACTTTATGCATCTCAAAGACTTCTGATTTCAAACTCTCAAACTCCTCCTCGATTGCCTTCATCCCATCCTCCCCGTAAGGAATTTTTCGGTCAAATCGTGCTTCGGATTCTCAAAAACTTCTTTAAGTTCTCCAACTTCGATCAAATTGCCTAAATACAAAAAGGCAACGTAATCCGCAACCCTCGAAGCTTGCGAAGGTGAATGTGTAACAATCACCACTGTATATTCCTTTTTCAACTCGTGTATGAGATCCTCTATCTTCCCCGCAGAAATAGGGTCGAGGTTCGCAGTTGGCTCGTCCATCAGAAGAACTTTCGGCTTCAAAGCCAAAGCCCTTGCTATGCAAAGTCTTTGCATCTGTCCACCGCTCAAGTTGCTTGCTTTTTCTTTAAGTCTGTCCTTGACTTCATCCCACAGCGCACTCTTTTTCAAAGCCCATTCGACTATTTTGTTCAACTCCCTTTTAGAGTTCGCAATTCTATTGCACTTCACAGCATAAGCAACGTTTTCGAATACGCTCATGTGGGGAAAGGGGTTTGGTATCTGAAAAACCATTCCCACCTGCCTCCTCAACTCGTGTTCACTCATATCATAAACGTTTTTGCCGAAAAACCTTATTTCTCCGCTCACTTTCGCAATTGGATTTAAATCAAGCAATCTGTTAAACGCCCTGAGCAGAGT
>JBKBUO010000115.1:0-686 GCA_046290005.1 Archaeoglobaceae archaeon
TATTGTTTCTGCGGGGTAAATCGCGAGATGTTTTAGATAGCTGTCGATGTTCGCAAAAGTTCCCACAAAAAGTCTTACTTCTTGATTTAGCACGGGATCGTATAATTTGAGGATGGGACTAACGGGCGCTTGACATAGGTATTTTTCTACAGTTTCATTTGTTAGTGGTTCAGTCCACTTTACGTAACCACAAACTGTTTGTGGGGCTTCAGGCTTTGTTAAAGTTTCAATAACAGCAATTCTATAGAAATCCGACATAGTTCTATCCCACTTTAAGTGGTATTTGAGATCAAGTCCAAGGTATTGTCTCGGCACGGTTGGGTGAGCTAACATAACGGCTCTTGGTTCGCCGTCAACGACTTCTCCAGCGCCAACCCATGTGTACTCGTTCGCACCCCATGTCTGAACCGCGAGTCTGAAGAATTCAGGATCGTTCATAAGATCATACGTAGTCATTTTTGGATCTTCTGCAAGTTTTTGTCTGACGTAAACCGTTATCTGCTTGGCTAAGTCTTCAGCTTTCATTTTCACAACTTCTTGCCCAGCTCGAGTTAAGTATCGCTCGCTCGTCTTCGTAACGCCCTCCTTTGCAACATCTCCGAACTGAGAAATCCCTAAAATCGTAAGCTGGGCAAGCACGAGCAAGGGCACAAGGCTCGCAACCAAAACTATGGCGACGATCTTAG
>JBKBUO010000116.1:0-646 GCA_046290005.1 Archaeoglobaceae archaeon
CATATTGGTGCGGATCCCATGCGTGGTAGATTATTATCTGTCCCCTTGCTGGTAGTGCGCTCAGCTTAGCCTGAACTATGAAATCGCCAAAATCGTTGAAAACCCTTATGTAGTCTCCATCTCTTATTCCTTTCTCCCAAGCGTCCATCTCGTTCACAAAGGCAAAAGGCTCTCCACGATGCGTT
Source organism: Archaeoglobaceae archaeon (assembly GCA_046290005.1). Classification (GTDB taxonomy): domain Archaea; phylum Halobacteriota; class Archaeoglobi; order Archaeoglobales; family Archaeoglobaceae; genus WYZ-LMO2. The sequence goes on from JBKBUO010000116.1 coordinate 186, forward strand.
TGGGCCATCAGCTCATTGGTAACGGTTGATGCATGGATGCTCCATCTTAAATGCCCGCTATCCATTCTAAATCTATATTTTTTACTACTTCCACCGTGTTCTGGTGGTGTTTTGTGAGTTGGAAGTTCTTCATTTGCTTCAAGGAACCATTCGTGGTCTATGTAGAACTGCGCCCTACCATGAAGCGTTGGGTATGGTTTTTTACCCTCAACATGTTGAACAAGAGCAACAACGGTTTTTCTTGGCTCAACTCTTGTAGCCATGTTTAGGGCTTCGGCAGATCTTCCTAAAGACTCGTATTTTACGAATCCCCGTGCTGTTATCGACTCAAGTGATTCGGTGGCTGAGAAAATACCAGAGCTTTTGCAATTTTCGATGATCGCTTCATGGACGCTTTTGAGGTCTTCCGCACTAAATTTTCCATTTGCAGTGAGTAAATTCACGATTTCTGAAATTTTTCT
>JBKBUO010000011.1:0-29087 GCA_046290005.1 Archaeoglobaceae archaeon
ATAACTTCTGAATACGAGGTTTTCCGTAGAGTTGCGGAAAAAGCTGGATTCAGCCTTCTCCACGAGAGATTCGTGAAATATGGCGGACTTTTGACGAAGCTCTTGGTCTTCACTTAGTTAACGATAAAAATAAATAGAAGTTGGTGAGTTTGGTTATGGAGTGGAACGAAAAGGCGTTGAGAATTGTTGAGATGCTGAAGCTGAAGACACCACCGGTTGGAGTTAAATTTTTTGAGGATAGGGTAGAGATAGAGAATACCTTCAAGCCATCGAAGCACGGCTTAAAGTTTGCTGTGTGTCAAGCGATTGCCTTTGCAAGGTATAGTGGAAGAAGTGTGGTGCTTGAAGCAGAAGACTTCGCGTGTCCACCAGCTATGCTGATCTATGGTGTTGCGGTTTATGACAGCATCAAATCCGTTCTATTGTCCGCAAATTGGTTGAAAGATGCATCGTGTGATTATGCGGAGAAGAAGCTCCCCGCTGGGAAGTTCAAGACCTTTCTCTTTGGAGATCTGACAAAGATGAAAGAAAAGCCGGATGCGATTCTAATCTTCGCAAACCCCGAGCAAGTTGGAAGACTGATACAGGCTAAGACGTTCTTTGGTGGAACTGTGAATGCTTCTCTCACCGCAAAGACTGCAAGCTGCGCAGAAGCTTTGCTTCCAGCTCTCGAAGGAGAAGTGACGATCGCAATTCCTGGCGCCGGCGACAGAGTTTTCGCCGGGATAGATGAGAACGAGCTGATCTTCGCCATGCCATACGATTGGCTTGATAGGATAGTAGAAGGACTTGAAAACGCTGGGAAAGGTGCAAATGTAAAATATCCAGTGCAGAGATTCCTCTTCTTCACCCCGAGATTCCCAAAGTCGTATAGAGAGATTGCAGAGAAGTTCAGGAAACCAGATTCCTAATTTTTTCCACGAATTTGTTAAGATCTTCAGCCATCGCCTCCCCTTCTCCAGAGGAGTGCCAAATGCATTCCACTCTTTCAGCATCGACACCAAAGGTTTTCAAGGCGATTTTAAGCATTTCCAAACGATCCTTTGCCTTGTAGTTTCCGTATCTGAAATGGCATTCTCCAAGTCTGCAACCCGCAACGACAACACCATCTACACCGTTTTTCAAAGCCCTCAGTATCCACGCGGGATCGATTCTACCTGTGCAGAGAACCCTTATTGTGCGTATATTTGGTTCATACTGTGCTTTTAGCGTTCCAGCTAAATCAAGAGCACCATAGGCGCAATACCAGCATGCAAAGACTAAGATCAACGGCTCCGCGTTCTTCTCCTCTGTAAGAGCGTCGATCATCGCTTCAATTCCCTCGTTGCTGAAGAAGCCCATATCGATCGCATCGGTTGGACACGCGGAAACGCAGATCCCACACATGACACAAGCCTTTGGATTTATCTCAGCCCTCTTGTTCACTGTAACCGCTTTGAATTTGCAGACGTTTTCGCAAATTCTGCAGGCTATGCACTTTTCTTTATCAACGAATGCAAAGAATGGCTCAACCTCTTCAAACTCGCTGAGTATGAATTTTCCAGCCTTCGCAGACGCAAGTCCAGCGGTTGCAATGCTGTCGTGTATGTCCTTGGGACCACTCGCACAACCCGCGATGTATATCCCACGGACGTTCGTTTCAACAGGTCGAAGCTTCGGATGTGCGATCTCAAAAAAGCCGTCTTCGCCAACACCGATTCCAAGCTTTTTCGCAATTTCAACCTCTCCTTCGATTCCGACTGCGAGAACTACGAGGTCGAAGTCCTCTTCAAAAAGCTCGCCGGTCAGCGTGTTCTCGTAACTAAGCGTTAAACTCCCGTCTTCTCTCTCCATTATTTCCCCGACTTTCCCACGAATGAAGCGAACACCAGAACTCTGGACCTTCTTGTAGAACTCTTCAAAACCTCGTCCAAAGGCACGGATGTCGATGTAAAAGATAGTTACCTCTGTTTCTTGGTATCTTTCCTTTATGGCGTATGCACTCTTCATGCTCGCCATACAGCAAACTCTGCTGCAGTATTCGTTCGTGCCCTCATCTCTACTGCCAACACAAAGAATGAAGGCCACCTTTTTAGGTTGCGAAGAATCCGAAGGACGCAGGAGTTTCCCCCTCGTTGGACCACTTGCACACAGAATCCTTTCAAGCTCCATCGTCGTGATGACGTTCTTGAACCTTCCATACCCGTATTCAGGCTTTCTTCTCGCATCAAATAGCTTATAGCCAGTTGCCACGATTATGGCTCCGACTTCAAGCTCGAGCTTTTTCGGTTGCTGGTTGAAATCCAGAGCTTTGGGTTTACAAGCCTTCTCGCAAAGTCTACAACCTATGCATCTCTGCCAGTCGACTGCTGCGTAAAGTGGCGTTGACTGAGGAAATGGAATGTAGATAGCTTTTCTCACCCCAACGCCGAAGTCGAACTCGTTCGCAACCTCGACTGGGCAAACGCTACTGCAGTCGTCGATGCAACCCTTGCACTTAGACGTGTCGACAAACCTTGGATGTTCAATCACCTTCAGCTTAAAGTTCCCAGCACTACCCTCAACTTCTTCGACCTCTGCGTTCGTTATAACCACGATGTTCTCGTGGTTCCAAACTTCGCTCATCTTTGGCGCCAATATGCAGACCGAGCAATCATTTGTTGGAAACACTTCGTTCAGCAAGGCCATGTGCCCGCCAATGCTTGGGTTTCTTTCGATGAGGTAAACCTTTATCCCCATGTCCGCAAGGTTCAACGCAGCCTCGATTCCCGCTATTCCCCCGCCGATAACTGCGACGCTCTTCTTTATCTCGAGCCTCAATTTCTCAAGCGCTTTCGCTTTCCTTAGCTTCGCAACGTGCATTCGAATCAGATCCCTCGCTTTTAGCGTTGCAGATCTTGGCTTCTGCTGATGGACCCAAGAAGATTGCTCTCGAATGTTCGCAATCTCGACCATGTATGGATTGATCCCAGCCCTCTGCGCAACTCTGCGAAAAGTGGTTTCGTGCAGCTTTGGGCTACAGGCTGCGACCACAATGCCATCAAGCCCCTTTTCCCTTATAGCCTTGGCAATGATCTCTTGCGAGTAATCTGAGCATGCGTATTCGAGATCCTCAGCATGAACGACTTCTGGGAGTGATCTTGAATAATTAACGAGCTCTTCAACGTCTAAAATCCTTGCGATGTTTAGCCCGCAGTGGCAAACAAACACGCCGATTCTCATTCAAAGTTGATTTACAAAACTCGGTTATAATCTTTTCTAAAAAAACCAAAAAATTATATGCTGAGAGCCAATTCAAAAGCCTCCGCTGTTGCGTCGATAGCTTTCCTCGGCTTGACGCAATCGCCGATCTTGTAGAGTTCCTTTACCTTCCAATTTAGCTCATCAAACAACCCATCGTTCGGTTTGGTTCCAACCGCCAATACCGCGGTATCACATTGGAGCTCCCTTATCCCACTCGGTGTTTCTACAACGACAGCGTTTTTCTTTATCTCGATTGCCTTCGTTTCGGTTAGCATCTCCACTTTTTTCTCCCTAAGATAGAGCAAAACAGTCCACCTCGTGCTCACACCTATGTCTGCACCAATCTTTGGCAACATGTCGATCAGGGTGACTCTGTGATTCTCTGCAAGCATCGCTGCAACGTCGCAACCAACCCCTCCGCCGCCGATCACCACAACCTTTTCTCCCACCTTTGCGGTCCCCTTCAGAACTTCAAAGGCGGTGACAGCGTTCTCAACGCCCGGGATCTTTGGAATCAACGGACTCGCTCCAGTAGCTATGATCACTACGTCAGGTTTCTCTGCAAGCACTCTCTCAGCAGTGGCGACAGTGTTGTAGTAAATCTTAACACCAAGTTTAGGCAAGACGTTCATGAAGTATTTTCCAACTTCTGCAAATTCATACGCAAGCGGAGACCTCGATGCAACGTTGAACTGCCCCCCAAGCTGGGAATCTTTTTCGAAGAGCACAACTCCGTGCCCCTTTCTTGCCAAGAACTCTGCTGCCATGCAACCTCCGGGTCCACCGCCAACGATTACGACCTTCTTTTTCTCCCTCGCCTTCAGATTCCTGAGCTCTGCTTCCCTTCCCACCGCGGGGTTTACGAGGCAAGTGATTGGCAACCCTTGCATAACGTTGTCCATGCAACCTTGGTTGCAAGCTATGCAAATCCTGATCTCATCAAATCTCCCCTCCTTTGCCTTCTTTGGAAGCTCCGGGTCTGCAATTAACGCGCGGAACATCGCCACCATGTCTGCTCTGCCTTCTTGCAGTATTTTCTCCGCAATCATTGGATCGTTTATTCTGTGCGACGCAATAACAGGAACACCTACACTTTTCTTTATCTCCTCCGCGAGATAAGCGAAACCGCCCCTTGGCACGAGCATCGTCGTCAACGGCTTCCTTGACTCATGCCATCCAGCCATGACGTTTATCGCACAAACGCCTGCGTCTTCGAGTATCCTTGCAATCACCTTCATCTCTTTAACAGTGTTTCCACCTTCGACGAACTCGTCTCCGGGAATCCTTATCATGGTTGGGAACTTTCCGCATTTCTCCTTTATCCTTTCAACGATCTCCACTGCGAACCTCGCTCTGTTCTCTATGCTACCCCCGTATTCATCGGTTCTCTTGTTCGTTGCAGGGCTAAAGAATTGCGAAATCAAGTATCCCGCAGAACCAATCAACTCGACCGCATCAAAACCAGCTTTCTTAGCTCTTAGAGCAGCTTCCGCAAACTTTTCCTCGATTTTTAGAATCTCCTCTTTTGTGAGCTCTTTTGGTGTTCTACGGGTGAAAATTGGCGGCGGAATTGGGGAAGGAGCCACAGGAACTCGGTCTGGATCGAAAGAGATCTCGTATCTTCCGGGATGCCAAATTTGAACGGCGCATCGAACATCGTATTCATGAAAAACATCTGCGATCTTTGCAAGCTCAGGTATGAAGCGGTCATCGTAGATCGACAAACCCCCGAAGAAGTGGGGCTCGATTTTGGCAATTCCAACGACTGCAAAACCTATCCCACCTTTTGCCCTCTCTCTGTAGAACTCGAGAAGCTTTTCTGTAACGCCTCCCTCGGGGGAATGGTAGTTCGTTTCACCCGCGGGAAGAACGATACGGTTCTTTATCTTCATCCCCTCGATCTCGATTGGTTCGAAAAGTTTCATATCTATCGTTGGTCTCTTGCATAAATAGTTTCCCAAACAGCCATATTATAGTATAGCTTCAAACCTATCGCAGAGCTCCGAAGAGCAAAACTTAAATTGCAAGAGTGGAAGAAGGGAAGAATGTATGGAATTCGACGTCATAATCGTTGGTGCTGGTCCTGGTGGGATGTTTTCCGCGTATAAACTCGCTGGAAAGAAGAAAGTGGCGATTTTTGAAATGGGAAGGGACATATCGAAGAGGAAGTGCCCAAGCGATTTGTCTCAGAGCTATTGTAAAAAATGCGACCCTTGCAACATAACCTCTGGTGTTGGTGGTGCTGGTGGACTTTCAGACGGGAAGCTGAACTACGTTAACCCAAACTTTCCATCAAGCTTCACCGTTGGCGGTGATTTTGACTTCCTAAGGTCGGAGTATTTGATAGAAAAGATGAACGAGGTCGACGAGATATTCAGGAGACACGGGGTAACTGGAAAGGTGTATGGAGAAGAGGAGGAAAGGATAAACAAGTTCCTCAAAGATGCAAACGCCGCCGGAATCGAGTTTGTTCCGTTGAAGCAAAGGCACGTGGGTAGCGATGAACTGCCAAGGGTTATAAGGAGCATCGAGGATGAGCTGAAAAAGCGGGGTGTTCTTATAAGAACAGAAACGACGGTCGTGGACATAGATCCGGAGAGAAAAGTTGTTAAAACCACCAATGGTAGCGAATTCACTTACAAAAGCCTTGTAATCGCGGTTGGCAGAGGAGGGGCGAACTGGCTTGAGGAGTGGGTCAAGAAATATGGCATAGCGATTGCGGAGAACTCGAAAGCCATAGACGTTGGTGTTCGCGTTGAAGTTCCCGCATCGATAATGGACGACATAACTTCGACGATATACGATCCAAAGCTTCGAGTTATCACTCGCAGACACGACGACTACATGAGAACCTTTTGCACCTGTCCGAGGGGATGGGTGATAAGGGAAGATTATGGCGATTTTTGCCTTGTAAATGGGCATAGCAAGGCTAAGGAAAAGAGTAGCAACACAAACTTCGCACTCCTTGGGCACTACGAGTTCACAGAGCCATTTGAAGAGCCAAACGAGTGGGGAAGAGATCTTGCAAGGATCACAACGAAGCTTGGCGGTGGAAATCCAATAGTTCAAAGGTTAAAAGATCTCCGCCTTGGAAGGAGGAGCACGGAAAATAGAATTAAGAACAATAGACTCGTTCAACCAACGCTCAAAACCGCGATTCCCGGCGACATAAGCTTAGCTTATCCGGGGAGAGTTATAGATGACATCCTTGATGCGTTGGAAAGGCTCGATAGAGTAATTCCCGGAGTTGCTGATGATTCGACGCTTCTCTATGCTCCAGAGGTGAAGTTCTACTCTTTGAAGCTCAAGGTCGATGAGAAAATGAGAACGAACATCCCATTTGTCTACGCAATCGGCGATGGCGCTGGGATCAGTAGGGGTATCGTGGGTGCAGCGGTCACTGGGCTGATCGCAGCCGAGGGCATCTTGGAGTCGTGAGTTATGTTCTACGACATAAGGGAAGTTGAAGTTGAGAGCTTCACGATAACGCTCGAAAACGAATCGATCGAGAAGCCAAGGAAAGCGATATTCAGATCCAAGTGTTTTAGAGTTTTAAAAGATGGTTTCTGGGGCATTTTTGAAGGTAATTTGAACGACTCTGAAGGTTTAGAGGAGGCAAGGAGAAACATCGTAGGCAAGGGAGACGTTGAGATTGAGAAAGTCGTTTCCAAGGGTAGCTATGAGTTGAAGGCAAGGATACCACCGCAAAACGTGGACATCGAGGAGAAGGTAGGTCTCTTGAAAGACCTTAGGAAGTGGTTGAACGCGAAGAACTCGAGAATAAGCTACATCGAATCCCTTAAGAGGTTCTCCTACAGAGACTCCGAGGGAAGCGAAGTTAACTACTCTGTCCCAAGGATTGGCGTAACAGTTTTAGCGGTTGAAAAAGGCGATACACTTCAGTTCCTTTCTAAAAGGCTGATGAAAGTTGGTGGGTTCGAAGAGCTTGAAAATGCTTACGAGATCGTCGAAGAGATAAACAAGGTCTTACCAAAGCTCGTGAACGCAAAAGCGCCACCTTCTGGGGATATGAACGTCCTCATGGACCCTCAACTTGCAGGTGTTTTTATCCATGAAGCCTTTGGGCATGCAGCTGAAGCGGATCACGTTCTTCAAGGCTCAAGCGTTCTCAGCAATAGGATAGGGGAGAAGATAGCTGGGGACAACGTTACAATCGTCGACGACCCGACGATCAGGGAATTTGGATTCTTCCCATTCGACGATGAAGGTGTGAAAGCTGGTAGAAAGATCTTGGTTGAAAACGGTGTTCTCAAGAGTTACCTTCACAGCAAAGAGACTGCTAAGAAGCTCAGTGGACTTCCTGGAAATGCGAGGGCTGAGGGAGTTGCGTTTCCAATAGTCAGAATGAGCAACACCCTTCTTGAAGCTGGTGAGCACGAGTTTGAGGAACTCTTAGAGCTATGTAAAAACGGAGTTTACCTCATCGGTTCTCGAGGTGGAGAAACGAATCCCGCAAATGGCTATTTCCACTTCAGCGCTCAATATGGCTATTTGATTCGCAACGGAGAAATAGGGGAAATGATCCGAGACGTTGGAATCATGGGAAACTTGGACTTGCTGAGAGATCTCAAGCTCGGAAAAAAGATCCGTTTCGATCCCGGTTTCTGTGGAAAAGCGTCTCAAACGGTTCCCATAGCAGATGGCGCTCCAGAAGTGCTTTGCAGAACAAAGGTAGGTGGGGAGTGATGGAGTGGGAGATATTCAGAGAGAGAGTTATTGGACTCTCAGCAGAAGTCGAGGCGGGAAAGTTGAAAATGCTAAAGAGAGTAGAAGATGAATCCTTTGCCGTCAGGGTCATAGAAAATGGTAAAGTCGGTTTTTCAGCGGGAAAAGATTTGGAAAAGCTGATGGGAGAAGCCAAGAAGATGGCTAAGATTTCTGAAGAAAGGCTAAGGAGTTTTCCCGTAGAAAAGCCTGCGAAAGTCGAAGGAATCTACGACAAAAGGTTCGAAGAACTTGGCAGAGATTTCATAAAGGAAGAATTCGAAGTTCTGAGGAGCTCCGTTGAGAGGGCGAAGGTGGCGAACGCGGTTATAACCCATGCGATAACGGAGGTTAGCATAAGAAATTCCCTTGGAGCGGACCTCTTCGAAAAGAGCACGTTCTCGTTCTTCTCCCTGGAAACAGTTTACGGCGAGGGCAATGGCTATGCACAAACTGCGAGCAGGGGGCTAAAGCTCGACATCGAGGGCAATTCTCGTTACGCGGAGGAACTTGCGTTTCTGTCTTCAAAGGCTGAGAAGTTGGATCCGGGTTATTACGACGTCGTTCTCACTCCTTATGCGATTCACCAACTTTTCTCCTACACACTTTATCCGTCTCTCTCAGCAGAAAACGTCGCTCGCGGAAGAAGTGGACTTTCAAAGGGCATGTATTTGGGAGAGATAGGGATAATCGACGATGCAACGCTTAGCGGTGGACTTTCAAGCTACTCCTTTGACGACGAAGGTGTGATGGCAAGGAAAAAAGTCCTTGTTGACAAAGAAGTGCTTTGCTTTTACTCGGATTGGAAGAACTCCGAGGAGTTCGGAATTACGGGCAATGGGTTGCGAAGGACCATCGACTCATATCCATCACCCTCCCCAAGTAATGTGATAATCGAGGTAGAAGAAAAAGCGAGTGAAGATTCAGCGATCTTAGTTCACAGCTTCATCGGTGCCCATACGGCGAATGCGATCAACGGAGATTTCAGCGTCGAATGCTTGAACGCCGAGATCGATGGAAAGGGTGTAAAGGGTGCGATGATCTATGGAAACGTCTTTGAGCTTTTAAAGAAAATTTCGGGAGCTTGCGGGAAGAAGTTGCAGGTCGAGAACACTGTAGCGCCGAGGATAAGGTTTGAAGGTGTGAAGATAGTTTAAAAGCTCGATGAGAAAAATTTTTAAATTCTTTGCTGAGCTGTGAGCATGGACATCGAGACGAAAGCTTCGATATTAATGGATGCTTTTGAAGAGCTGAAAAAGAGATGGGAGCTCGACGAAGACAAGCTGATGGTGAGGGAAGAGAAGGCAGACGTTCTGCCGGAGTCGAAGGTAAGCGAGCTCATGGAGTTGAAGGAAAAATACAAGCTCGACGACATCGAGTTTCTGTTCCTTGTAGGAGCTGCGGTTGGTTTCTACCAAGGCCAGATGAACGTTAAAAGCGTTGTCATCAGAAAGTTGAACACGGTAAACCAGTTTGTCAATGCACTTCTTAAAAAATGAAGTATGCGTTTAAGATCGCATACTTCGGTGAAAATTTTTTTGGTAGCCAATTCCAACCTGGTTTGAGGACTGTAGAAGGCGAGATAAGGAAGGCTTTGCAAGATCTCGGCATAGAATCGAAGCCGAGGCTTGCTGGAAGAACCGACACAGGAGTAAGCGCCTTGGGACAAGTTTTTGCAATCGAAAGCGATAGAAAGCTTTTGCCAAGAATCTTGAACTCTGCCCTTCCGTCGGACATCACTGCCTGGGCTTTTAAAGAAGTAAGCGAGGATTTCAACCCGAGAAAGGCGAGAAGCAGAGTTTACGTTTACGTTTTTTTGGATGATGGCTACGACTTGGAGAAGATGAGAGAAGCAGTCGAAATGCTTAAAGGCACTCACGATTTCTCCAACTTCACCCGTGGCTGGAGAGGTGGAAGAAGAAGTGTTTTCAATGCAACAATTGATAAGGAAGGGGACTTCCTGATTTTCGAGATAGAGGCGAACGCCTTTACTTACAACATGGTCAGATGCATCGCAACTGCACTGCGTTTCTTAGGGATGGGCAAGAGTGTTGAGTGGTTCACGAAAATGCTTAATCCCAGGGAGCATAGGGAAAGAGTGTCTCCAGCTCCACCTCAAGGTCTTATGCTGAAGGATGTGAAATACGACTTCGATTTTGAAATCGATGAAGTTGCGAAAAAACTGCTGGAGCTGAGGTTGAGGAAAAGGCTAAACCACCACGGAGTTGCCTACAAGCTTTTAACCTTAAAACTTAATAGCCTTGATCCCTGAGAAGAGTAGCACGAGAGAAACTTTTCTACTTTGCATCGGGCAATCGCCGTATCTGACTTCGATTTCGCTGTTTATCCTTTCCACCTTGCTGATTACTTCGAATAGACCTTCCATCGTTATCTCCTCCTTTGGACCGGTGAAGAGTATCAGCGAAGACTTCGCATCATCGATTTTTCCAGAAATGCTCAAGTTCTCCAAGGCTTTATCGAATAGCTCTATCATCCTCTTCGTTCTCAAAGCCTTTAATTCGCTCTTTTTTCTTAGAATTTCGAAGGGAATCTTTTGCTCCGCAAAACCGAGGATCGAAAAACCATCGGATTTAAGTGCGTTGAAAACATCTGATGTGTCAACAACAACTTCTCCCGCAACTCTCCGCTTCAAATCCACTTCTCCCGCAAACGCGAGTAAGTTCATCGATTGCAAGATCTTCTCATCAACACCTACGTTGCCCTCGTAGAGCAGCAAGACGTCTGACCTCTTCTTCAGCTCCAAGAGCTTTTTCTTCAGCTCGAGCACATCCACTTCGCCGAGCGTTGGAATCAGTGGTAGCGTTATTATCGGATCTTCAAAGATCTCCCTAATCCTTTCATTTACTTCGAGAGCGATCTCAAACGCGTAATCGTCTTCAAGCGAGAAAACAACGAGCGCTCCTTCCCAGATTTCGTATGTCTTCGTTATCGAATTTAAAAAGCCGAGAACACCTTTTTTGCTGTGAATGTAGAACTTTCTGTCGTCTTTTATTGCAACACTCTTCATTTGCGCTTCGTCGCCGAGAAGGGCGAAGCACTTGAAAAGTGGAACTCTGTTGACCTTTACCCCTCTTTTGAAGAAGTTCTCTGCTATCTTCGCCCCCCGTAGACCGATCCCGATTGTCAAGAGTCTCATTTTTTATGATTTTGTCGACAGGATTTTAAAATTTTGCTGAGCTAAAAGCTGTTCTGGCATATTCTTAAAATTCGAAAGCAAGTATCTCTATGCTCTTCAAATCCCTTGGTTTAAGTGCTGAGAAGGTCGCAGAAATTCTCACGGAAATTGTGGAGATGATAGCTTTACGCTTAAAAGACGATGAGATGTTAAAAAGACTTAATGAAAAATTTTCTGGAATGGATTTAGTGTTCTCAGCCTTTCTGCTCGGGAGGATAGTTGGAATGAGCTATGCGATAAAAGACGCGAACGCCAAACTCATAATCGCGGACTTTGGGAGATACATCGAAATCCTTCGCACTCATGGAAAAGATAAGCTAAAGAAGATCGTGGAAAGTGAAATTCTTGAAGAAACGTATAAAAAAGTCGAAATCTTTAGAGACGTTGTTTAGACTTCTTTCAGCGTTTTGATAACCTCTTTCGTAAACTCCGAAGTTTTCAGTTTTCCACCGAGGTCTGGAGTAGTTTTTCCGCTTGAAATCGTTTTTTCTATTGCGATCTCGATTTTCTTCGCCTCTTCGCTGAAGCCAAGGTGCTTTAGCATCATCGCGCTCGTTAAAAGCATTGCAGTAGGATTCGCAATGCCTTTTCCAGCGATGTCGAAAGCGGCGCCGTGCACGGGCTCAAAGATCGCATATCTTTCGCCAATGTTCGCCGAAGGTGCGATGCCAAGACCGCCTATAAGTCCAGCGACGAGATCGCTGACTATGTCTCCGAACATGTTCGTTGTTACGATGACATCGAACCTGAATGGATCCATCACCAAGAACATGCAACCCGCGTCGATATAGTATTCGTTGAACCTAATGTCCTCGTATTCCTTTGCAACCCTTCTGCAAGCATTTCTGAAGATTCCACAGCTTAACTTCATCACGTTCGCCTTGTGCAATGCAGTAACCCTTTTTCTTCCTTCCCTCCTTGCGAACTCAAATGCAAACCTTGCTATTCTCTCCGAAGCGGTTTCTGTTATTACTCTTATCGCAAACGCAGAACCTTTTTCCTTGAACTCCCAGCCCTTGTAAAGGCACTCGGTGTTCTCTCGAATCACGACTATGTCAAGTCCGGGGTATAGGCATTTAACACCTTTCATTGCCTTCGCTGGGCGAACGTTTGCAAAGGTTTCGAGCTCTTGTCTCAGCCTCACTATCACATCCGCAGCGGTTTCACCAGCTGCGCCAAACAAAATTGCATCGCTCTTCTTGCAAGCTTCAAGTGTCTCGTCTGGAAGAGCTTTTCCATACTTTTGCATCGCCTCATCGCCCGCTTCGTAAAACTCGAGCTCAAGATCCACGAGCTCGTTTAAAACTTCGATCGCAGAAGCCATAACTTCCTTTCCAATCCCATCTCCTGGAATAACTGCGATCCTCATCTCAGCATCCTCCTACAATAAGCTATTAATCCCTCGCTCGCAATTTCGAGCAAAAACTCTGGGATTGGGTTTATTTTATACTTCTCTCCCTTTGTGAGATTCTTTATCTCTCCGGACTTGTAGTCTATCTCGATCTCGTCACCATCGTCGATTTTATCTGTTTCAGGGCACTCCACTACCATGAGCCCCGTGTTTATCGCGTTTCTAAAGAAAATCCTTGCAAAGGATTTCGCCACAACAGCGGAAATTCCCGCCCCCTTTAGGGCTAAGACCGCATGCTCTCTGCTACTACCGCATCCAAAGTTCCTACCGGCAACGATGAAATCGCCTTTCTTAACGTTTTTTGCAAAGTCTCTTCTTATGTTCTCGAACGCATGCTTCGCAAGCTCTTCTGCTTCATTGTAAACGAGGTATTTTCCCGGTATTATCACATCGGTGTCGACATCGTCTCCAAATTTCCAAACTCTGCCCATGGAGCTCGTTCGCAGAGGGTTTAAAAATCATATCACATGCCCGGGGTTTATGATTAAAACGAGTAGCATTACGATTATTCCGAAGACCAGCATCCTTATCCCGTTTAGGATCACGTTCTCTTCAGCCATCTTGCCCATCAAAACGCCTAGGATGAAGAAGCTAAGGCAACAAATTGCAATCGAAGCTTCGAACGCTTCTAAGGGAGAAAGAAGTGCATAGGGGATTATCAATACGATTGCCCCTAGGATTGGAGAAACTCCATGGATAAGAGAGGTAAACACGGTCGCAAATTGATGCGCTTCCTCTATGATGCTGTTTTCGAGTTTTGATAGCATATACTTTTCTCTTTTCCTCTTTTCAACCTTCTGCTCTATCCTTTCAATCTCGAAAGCGCCCCACATACTTGAAATTCCAAGCGCAAGCGCAGTTGCGAACCCAATGGTGAGAATAAGCTTTGGATTGTTCTCTCCTGAGATAAATGCGCCGATTATGAGCCCGGCCATTGTCAGGAGACCGTCAAAAAATCCAATGACAAAGTATCTCCGAGATACTGCGGAAACTTCCGCGATGTCGAAATACGCTTTGAATTTCTTTAGACTCATTTCAAAATCGCTAAGATCTCTTCAAGAGAGATGTTCATGTCGCTTAACTTCTTCTTTGCCCTCGAAAGATCCGCTGGCTTGTAAACCTTATCCCTTGCCCTCGCGATAAGAGCTTCGATTTCCAAATCGGTCAAGTAATTCTTTAGAAAATCCGCAATCGCGTTCTTTTCGATCACATGCACGTTCTCCTTTCGGAGAAACTTTGAAGAGTTGAAAAAATAGGCGCTGTGGTTCCAGCATTTTTCACATTCGGATATCATTATCCTTGTGTTTTCAATCTTTACCCAGAGCTTCTGGAACATCTTTCCCCCGCAATCGCAGAAACCGCCAAAGCGTTTTTGGTGGATCTCTTCCCCAGAGTAGGTCAAATCTTCTATCACTACCTTTTTCAGCGGTTCCAGCAAGTATATCATACGGGAACTACTTTCCTTACCTCTGGTATCCTTGTCCTGAGCACTCGCTCGACGAAAGCAGTTAACGTGATCATCGACATTGGACAAGTTCCGCAGGCGCCGAGGAGCTTGACTTGGACAATACCAGTTTTTTCATCGACGTTTACAACTTCTATGCTTCCGCCTTCCGCCATGAGCATTGGCTTTATCTCCTTTTCAACGACCTCCAATACTCTCTCCTTTGAAACCATGCGCACCGTTGCTTTTCGACTTAATAAGGTTTTGCCCCAAGGGAAGACGTGTTAAATTTCCGAAAAAGCTAATTTTTAGACCCAAGCACAGTTTCGAACTCTTTTTCAGCTTTGCAATTCTATTCTGAATTTCTTCGAGATCAAACCTTAATTTATTCAGTTCTTCAAGCTTCTTCTCGAGTTCAAGCTTTTCCGCTCTCAACTTTTCGAGCTCTTCTCTTGGCTTTTTACTTTCCCCGATGTCTTCAATGAATTTCATGATCTCGTTCAGTTTTCCTGCTTTAGAAGTTCAAAAGTCTCTCTTACAAGCTGTCCTGCTCTGCTCTCTCCTCTCAAATGCTTTTTTATGCTTTGCTCAGTCCTTCCAAGTTCTCTGGCAATTTCGCTTAAACTCATTCTTGCCCTCTCCCTTGCAACAACTCCGGCTGCGACCGCTAAGCTATCTATCCATGTTAGCCTTTCCGAGGACTCCCTTATTATCTTGAGGACTTCTGGTCTGAAGATAGTTACAAAGAAAAGGGTAGTTTCGAGCCTGTGAATGTCTTCACACCCCATTGGGGCAAGGGGACTTCTTTTTGCATTCAAATCCCTTATCGCTTGCCTTAGGACATCTATGAGCTCTCTTATGTCGTTTAAGTCCCTGTATAACGTACTTCTCAAACTCCTTCGACCTACCGATGCCAGCAGTGAACGCATCCACCAACACAAACTTACCCTCTTCCTCAAAGCTTTTCACGTTCCAACCAAAAGATGCCATGTTCTGGCGGATCTGGACTGGACGCTCCTCCAAAGCTACGTAAATCTTGGCTCATTGCTCTGGAGACCATACCATAAAAACTGCTGCCCAAAGATCGTTTTTCCAGTCTCGGGACCTCTGCTTAGTAAAACGACGTTTCTCTCTGGAATTCCACTGTCCAGAATTTCGTCCATCCCCGTATCCCGGTTTTTAATCGCATGATTTTTTAATAGTGGAAAGGAATATAAGCTTATTGGCTTCCAATCTTTTTCCTCAGCCAGCGTTCTGCATTTCTTAAGTCTTCTATCTTCTCAAAGTAAAGCGTTCTCACTCCAAAACCACGCTTCTTCAGTCTTATCCTCAAGTTCTTCTCATCGACCTCAAAGCCTTGAACTTCGCTCAGCTTTGTTTTGAAGGGCTTGTAGATTATGAGCTCTTCATCCATTAGGTAAAACCTCGGCTTTCCGAGCGAGATTATTGCGTAGAGGAATATGAAGAGCGAGAAAAGCGCAAAGATCAGTAGGATTTTGAAAAGATTTTCCCCAATGAGAATGCGGTAAATAGAGTAAACGAAACCTATTGTCACGAGTATGGAAACGAGTGAAAGCCACTTCTTCCTTGCAACTGGATTTTTAATCGCCCTATAGCTCCACATCATGTTCCACATCTCCAGTCGCTGAGGTAGCGAATCTGAGCTTCGGTAAGCTTCTCGATCTCAACGCCAAGCGTTTCGAGCTTGAGCTTAGCAACTTTTCTGTCAAGCTCTTCTGGCATTCTGTATACCTTGTTCTCGAGCTTTTCCCAATTTTCAGCGATGTAGCGAACCGCTAAAGCTTGGTTCGAGAAGCTCATGTCCATTACTTCAATCGGATGCCCATCGCCTGCAACGAGGTTCACGAGTCTGCCTTCTGCGAGCAAGTAGAGCTTTTTGTCGCCAAGGTCGAACTCCTTCACGTCCCTCCTTATCTCTTTAACACTCTTCGCGATCCTTTCCAAAGCCGAAACGTCGACTTCAACGTTGAAGTGTCCAGCATTTGCCAAGATTGCTCCGTCTTTCATTTTCTTCATGTGCTCCTCTCTTATCACGTCTCTGTTTCCGGTGGCGGTTATGAAGATGTCACCGATTTCACAGGCTTTGTGCATTGGCATAACCTCAAAGCCATCCATTATGGCTTCGAGTGCACGAATTTCGTCAACCTCTGTAACTACAACTTTTGCCCCCATTCCCCTGCAACGCATCGCAATTCCACGACCACACCAACCGTAGCCAGCGACTACGACTTTTTTTCCAGCGATCAGCATGTTCGTTGCCCTCATGATCCCATCTACGGTTGATTGCCCAGTGCCATAGCGGTTGTCGAACAAAAACTTCGTTAAAGCGTCGTTCACCGCTATAACTGGAAAAGCCAAGACCCCATCTTTCTCCATAGCCTTCAAACGAAGGACACCAGTCGTGGTCTCTTCACTCGCCCCCTTTACCTTTTGATTTCTCCTGTGCAGTTCAAAGATCAGATCAGCGCCGTCGTCGATGACGATGTCTGGTCTAAAATCTGTGATCTTTTGAATCGCCTTGTAGTATTCATCCACACTCATCCCACGTTTTGCGTAGCATTTTATTCCAAGGCTCTGAAGAGCTTCTGCAACATCATTTTGCGTGCTCATCGGATTGCAAGCGGTTATCGCAACTTCTGCTCCCGCAACGATGAGAGTTTTGACGAGCACCGCTGTCTTCGCTTCTACATGCAAAGCCATCCCAACCTTTAGTCCACTCAAAGGCTTCTCTTTCTCCATCTCTTCCCTTACCTTTGCAAGCACCTTCATGTGCTTCTCAGCCCAGGCTATCTTGTTAAAGCCCTCCATACCTCGTCACTTCTTCGATTTTATCTTGGAGCTTGGAAATCCAATCCACTTTTCCGGGTTCGTAACCTTCTCGGAACTTGATAATTCTTTCTATCGCATCCGCAACTTCTTCAACGCTCATCTCAGTTACATCGATCTCGTAGACTTCCTCACAATTTTCGAGAGCTTCTACGAGTATGAGATCTATGAGCTCCGCTTCAACGTTCTCCATCACCTTTTCATAGCTCCAGCCACGTTGCAAAAGCCTTCCCTTTATAACCAAGGGGTTGCACCTTAGCACTATCGCAAGCTCTGGTTTGAGCAGATGCGAAAGATGCCCCTCTACGATGCCATCAAATCTGTGCTTCGATAGTTTTTCAACGTCAACGATCACTTCATCGCCCCCCTTCTTTGCGCATCCATGAATCTCGGCGAACTCCTTCACCGAGATGACCTTGTAACCCCTTATCCTGAGTTCTTCCGCAACCGTTGTCTTTCCACAACCCGGTGTGCCAGTTAAAGCGATCATAGAACCTCTCTAAGCTTCTCTAAGAAGAAATCGTTCTCCTCGGGTTTTCCAATCGTAACCCTATACCCTTCTAAGCCAAAACTCTTGCAGTCCCGGATTATGACCCCTCTCCTCAGCAAGCTCTCTGCAAGACCTTTTTTAGCTTTAAAAAAGATGAAGTTCGCTTGAGAGGGATAAGCTTTCACGATCTTTCTGAGCTCCTCGTATACTCTTTCCCTTTCCTTTTTTATCTTCTCCACGCAGTTTTTCATCCAATCCAAATCTTCTAAGGCAGATATCGCGCACTTCTCAGCGAGAGTAGAGACTGGGAAAGGAGTTGAAGCTGATTTGTAGTAGTTTATAAGCCACTTTGGAAGCCTTGCATATCCAAGGCGGAGATTTGCCAATGCAAAGGCTTTTGACATCGTTCTTGCGACGATCAAGTTGTCCACATCTACATCGAGCTTTGAATCCGCGAATTCAACGTATGCTTCGTCGATGAAGACAATGGCTTTCGTAGAATTAACGACCTCTTCTACCAACTTCTCTCTTTCCACGTTTCCAGTTGGGTTGTTTGGAAAGGGAATTATCACGAGCTTCGTTCTCTCGTTCAGCTTTTCGAAGATCTTCTCGCTTATCTGGAAGTTTTCGTCTCTTTCAACGACCACATCTCTTGCGCAGTGAAGCCTTGCGAGTATTCTGTAATACTGGAAAGTCGGCATTGGAATCACGACCTCGTCACCTTCGTCGATCAAGATCTTGAAAACTGTCTCAAGGATTCCGTCGATTCCAGCGCCGACGACGATTCTCTGCATCTCCCAGCCAGTGTAATCGCTAAGCCTTTCTCTTAAAGCCTTGTATTCTGGATTTGGGTATCGATGCAGGTCGGAGAAATTTCTGAGCGCTTCAAAAACTTTGGGACTTGCTCCATATGGGTTCTCGTTTGAAGCCAGCTTCACAACTTTCTCTAAACCAAACTCCTCCTTTACCTCTTCTATGCTTTTTCCTGCAACGTATTCTTCGAAGATCGCACACTTCCTCATCGAACCACTTCTAATTCGATGCGCCTCCAATCTTCGTTTACTCCCTTCAGTGAAGTAGCCATCGCTTCAACAACTTTTGCGATTATCTTTGTTACAAATGGATTCAGCTCCACTTCAATGCCATCGACCGCTAAGCGAACCTCCATTCATATCACCCTCTTAAACTCGGTTATGAAGTTCTTAATAACCTCTTCCGTCACGTGTGGCATGACAACGAACCTTATCGCTCTTGGATTTCTTATCGTTGAGATCACCCACCTTCTGCGGTAGAGTTCAGCCTTTATCTCTTCTGCTTTTTCAGTTTTAAATGCGACGACGTTCATAACTGGCTCAATCACAGGTTCAAAGCCAAGAGAACACATCTCTTCCAAGAGAATTCTTGTGTTCCTCAAACATTGGTCCACTATTGCCTTCATTCCTTTGTAGCCAAGCGTCTTAAGCACAGCGTAGGCGGACGCAACCCCTGTTCCCGGACGCGTTCCCGTGAGCGTGAACTGCATTTTTGAAGTCAGATACGGTGTCTCGACTTCCAAGGCTCTAAGAAATCTCTCCTCCCTAAAAACTATTCCGCCTGCCGGAATCGTAGCCATCCCCATCTTGTGCGGGTCTATGGTTATCGAGGTCACGGCCTCGTTGACGAAATCAAAGGGATAGGGATCGTCCATAAAAGGGATAACGAGTCCACCAAAGGCTGCGTCGACGTGCATCGGAATGTCTTTTTCTTCTGCAAGCTTTGAAAGTTCAACGATTGGATCTATTTGCCCGAGCTCAGTGGTGCCAGCGATTCCAACGATCGCAACCGTGTTCTCATCGACGAGCCTTTCAACTTCGGAAACCTCTACTTTGTAATCCTCGTCGACCTTAACTCTCCTAATCTCCACTCTCAGGATGTCGCAGATCTTTTCAAATGAGAAATGCGCAGTCATCGGAATCACGATGTTCGGTTCCCTCTTGGCTTTCACGTTCCTCGCGCTTCGTATCCCCTGAATGTTCGCCTCGGTTCCACCTGAGCATATGTAACCAAAGGGAGTTTTGCAGTGTAAAAGATCGCCAATTAGGTCTATAAGCTTCTTCTCAATCTCTACCGTGCCGGGGAATATTCCAGGATCGCCGAGGTTCGTGTTTATAAACAGTTCGTGAGCCTTTACTGCGATCTCGTGCGGTATCGTGCACATAGAGCTCAAAACCCTCGAGTATGGGATGTCCATTTCTCTGTATCGCTTGAGCTCCCCGATCACATCCATACGCGATGCACGGGAAGAAGGTAATAAATAGATAACTAATCCATCTGTGAAACTCGCAATACTGATTGGTGGCATTGGCAGAAGAGTTGGCATGGAAAAGTCCGAGCTTAGGATTTGCGGTAAAAGATTGATCGAGATCGCCATCGAGAAGTTCTCTGAATTCGATCCGATCTTAGTTTGCAGAGACGAAGCGCAGGCTGAAAGATACGCGAAGGAGTTCAAAGCGAAGTTCGTCTGCGACTTCTACAGAAACTTTGGAGCAATCGCAGGTGTGCACAGCGCGATCAAGCACAACGGCGATACAGTCGTCGTTGCGATAGACATGCCGTTCGTGAAGAAAAGGGTCTTGGAGTTTTTGTTTGAAAAGGGAAGAGAACTTGGCTGCGACGCTTTAATCCCAAAGCACGAGTTTGCGGAAACTCTTTTGGCTTTCTATTCCAAAAAAGCACTTTTAGAGATCGAAAAATCAATCCAGAGAGGAGAGAAGAGAATTTTGGATCCGCTCTCAAGGCTAAGGACTGTTTTCATTTCAGTGGAAGAGCTCAGAAAGTTTGATAAATACTTAATGTCCTTTTTCAACATAAACACCCGGGAAGACGTCTTGAAGGCTGAGGAGCTATGCTCGAAGATCTTTACGGAAGAGTTGTAACGAATCTACGCATCGCTGTTACGCAGAGATGCAATCTAAGATGCATATACTGCCATAGGGAGGGAGAAAAAGAATCTGGGGAAGAGATTAGCGCAGAGAGGATCGCGGAGATTGCGAAGGCTTTTCATGAGCTCGGAGTGAAGAAGCTGAAGATCACGGGTGGAGAGCCATTGCTTCGGAGGGACATCTGCGACGTGATATCTTCTCTTCCAGAATTTGAAGAGATATCGATGACCACGAATGGAACTCTTTTGAGCAGGAAAGCCATGGATTTGAAAGAAAGTGGACTCGATAGGGTTAACGTTAGTCTTGACACGCTGAACGCGGAGAAGTATCGATACGTCACAGGTAGAGGGGAGCTGAAAGCTGTGCTTGAGGGAATTGAAAGCGCAGTTGAAGCGAAGCTAACTCCTTTGAAGTTGAACATGGTTCTGATGAAAGGAATTAACGAGGACGAAGTCTTTGAGATGCTCGAATTTGCGAATTCATTCAACAAAAACGAGACAAAGGTAATCCTACAGCTGATAGAGCTTATTCCAAACTCAAAAACCGCTCGTTATTATCTAAACCCAGAGATCTTAGAAGAAAAATTTGAGAAGATGGCTAAGGCGGTTAAGATAAGGGATATGCACAGGAGAAAGCAGTTCTTAACTTCCCTCGGCGTAGTCGAGATCGTGAAGCCCTTGGACAACTCCGATTTCTGTAGGCATTGCAATCGAATCCGTGTAACTTCGGATGGAAAGATAAAGCTTTGTTTGATGAGCGATAAAGCCCTTGACTTATCTGGGCTTCACAGCGAAGAATTGAAGAGGGCTATCGTTGAAGCTGTGAAACTTAGGAAACCGTTTTTCACTTAAAACCTTTCACGATGTCAACGATCCTTTTTACCTTTTCAGCGCTAACCATTCCTCGATCTTTTATGTAGCTTCCGACGATCACACCATCACAGTGCTTTGCAATCTTTTCGGCGTTCTCAGCTTTTACCCCACTACCAGCGAGGATTGGCGCAATTCCACGAAACCTCCTCAGATCTTCGATCGAAACTTCGAGTCCAGTGGCTTTTCCTGTGATTATGAACGCGTCTGCAAGGCTTCGCTCTGCGTTTAGCATGTAATCTTCGAGATCTGCAAAGTGCACAGCGTGCTTCACGTTTATGTCCGCGAATATCATTGCTTTGCAATCGATTTGTCTTCGATACCGTAAAATTTTTCCAGCGTTCCCAAATAAAAATCCTTCTGGGGAGATCGATGGGAAAAAGAACTGGTTTACTCTTATGAAGTCCGCTTTAACCGCTTTTGCAATCGCAATTGAAGCGATCGCGTCATTTCTGAGGACGTTTATACCAATGCCTAGGTTAGTCTCTTTCCTTATCTCCCAGGCGATCACAGTCATTGAAGCAATCGTTTCCTTGCCAACTCTTTGCAAAAATGGCTTGTCTCCGAAGTTCTCGACTATGAGCGCATCCGCTCCACCCTCTTCGATTGCCTTCGCATCCCTTAACGCTCTCTCGAGCACGTCTTCGAAGCTTTGATACAACGGCGCCCCTGGCAAGGGCATGAGATGGACAACGCAGATTACCGTCTTTTCCATACCACTTCCCCCTTGTGGCGAATCTCAACCACTCGATGTTGTGGTATCGTCTTCCCGTCTTTGAAGTATAGGAACTTGTGTCCAATGCTCTCGATCTCCTCTGCTTTTATCTCAACCACTCCGCGAAATCTGTCAACGTAGATGAGAACGACTTCAGAGAAGTCGTATCTAGGATCCCACTTCAGCTTGTTCAGCGTCTCTCTCGCGTTAGATCTCTTCATCCTTCGCAATCTCTATTAGCTGTCCTTTTAAGTTCAGCTTCAGCGTTCTCTTAACTATGGCTCTAACGAACATGGGATCGTAGCTCAGCATCTTCGTTATATGTCCAACTGAGTTTCTGCCAAGCTCCACTTCTCGCATTATTTTTTTCACGTGCTTTTCAACTTCGTCGTCGGGCATGAAGACTATCTCGAGGATTTTGTTGAACTCCTTCAACGAGACGTAAAAATTCGCGGATATGTGCGTGTAGCTCACGTGATACTCCTTCTCAGGCTTTCCCCCGGGATCAGAGGGCATCCTCCACTTCACTTCCAGCATTCCAGCGTGCTTTAAAATCTTTAACGTCTCCTCAAATCCGTCTCCAAATCTGCTTCTAAGCTCATCTATCGTTAACCAATCGTCAAGGAGTGCGGAGTAAACTTTTCTATGCGTTTCCGTGGATAATAGCTGGAATATGGGTATCAGCTCAACGATATCATTTACGAGTTTTGCCCTTCTCACCATCCGGTTTTATATTGAGCTCAGTGCAATTATACCTTACGCCCAGAGCTTTGTGAAACCGAAAGGATTTAATTCTTGTTGCAAACCCTAAGCGATGTTCAAATGCCATGTCTACGGTTGGGAAGAAATCCATAGGCTTTGCAGAAAGCTCGCAAAAGCTGTCAAGTCGAGCAATTTTCGTGTTGACGCAATAGTTGCTATCGCAAGGGGTGGATGGATTCCAGCGAGGATCTTGGCGGATCTCTTGGACGTGAAGGAGCTTTACAGCGTTAAAACCGAGCACTGGGGGATAGTTGCGACGATAACTGGGAAAGCAACGATAACGCAACCTTTGACAGCGAACGTTGAAAATAAGAACGTGCTGATCGTCGACGACGTCGCAGACACAGGGGAGACGATAAAGCTCGTGAAAGAACACGTTTCTTCCTTGGGGGCTAAAGAAGTGAGGACTGCGGTTGTTGACTACAAGAAAACCTCTTCCTTTATTCCAGATTACTTCGCAGTTGAGATGGAAGATTGGAAGTGGATAGTTTATCCTTGGAGCTTCAGAGAGGACATCAAGGGCTTGGTTGCGAAGAGGGGCGTAAAGAGCTTTGAGGAAGCGGTGAAAACTCTTAGGGAATTTGGGGTTGAGCTCAGCGATGATATCATCAAAGAAGCGCTCGAAGACTGAGCTTAAGAGGATCATAAGGGTTGCGAGGGGAGAAGAGAAGGCGGATTTGGTGATAAAGAATGCGGAAGTCGTGAACGTTCTCACAGAGGAGATCTACAATGCAGACATCGCAGTATGCGAAGACTTAATAGCGGGAGTTGGGAGATACGAGGGAATAAGGGAAGTAGATGCAAGGGGTCTCTACGCAATTCCAGGATTGATAGATGCTCATACGCACGTTGAGATGTCTCTTCTTACGCTGTGCGAATTCTCAAGGCTCGTAGTGGCAAGGGGAACGACTTGTGTTGTTGCGGATCCGCACGAGATAGCGAACGTTCTTGGCAAAAAAGGCGTCAAATACCTTCTCGAAGAAGCAAAAGTTGCACCCATACGATTCTACTGCGTGATCCCGCCTTGTGTTCCATCTTCTCCTTTGGAAACATCTGGAGCAGAGATAACCGCAAAGGATATCGAAGAACTTTTGAACCACGAAGGAGTCCTTGGAGTAGCGGAGTTCATGAACTACCCAGCGATAGTTAAAGCTGAGGATTCCGCGCTCGAGAAGTTGATCTCTCCCATTGTCGACGGTCATTGTCCAAGGCTTTCTGGGAAAGATCTGAACGCCTACGTCTCTGCTGGAATACTTTCGGATCATGAGAGCACGAGTGCTGAAGAGGCGAAAGAAAAGCTCAGGCTGGGCATGAGAATCATGATCCGCGAGGGGTCGGCGGGAAGGAATCTAAAGGCGCTGAAGGAGATAGCTGGGAATAGATACACGATGCTCGTCACCGACGGGGATAGAAGCGTTCGCGATCTGTTGAAAGAAGGCTACTTAGACAGCGTTTACAGAAGAGCAATCGCGGAGGGAATAGATGAATTCAAGGCTTTGCAGATGGTAACATTGAATCCGGCGGAGTTTTTCGGAATAAACGCGGGACTTATAGCGCCTTCGAGATTTGCAGATATCGTCTTGGTCCGAGATCTTAGAGAACTCGATGTGAAAAAGACGTTTGTCGGAGGAAGAGAGCCGGAGTTTGTTTCATACAGATATCCAGAAGATGCAAGAAGCACGGTTAAGGCTAAAAAGCTCAGAAAAGAAGACTTGGAGATGAAAAAGGGGAAAGCGAGGATAATAGGGATCTTGGATGGGGAAATAGTTACTTTGGAAATCGTTGAATTCGTAGACGGCATCGACGTTGGTAGGGACATCTTGAAGGTCGTGGTCGTTGAAAGGCATCGCGGAACTGGGAGGATTGGGAAAGGCTATGCTAAGGGCTTCGGGATAAAGAAGGGCGCTATAGCGCAAACCATTGCGCACGATGCGCACAACATCGTTGCAATCGGTGCGAGCGACGAAGAAATCTGCGAAGCTGTGAACCGACTCATCGACTTGGGTGGTGGGATCGTCGTCTACGATGGGGAATTCACCGAGCTCCCGCTTAGAGTTGCAGGCTTAATGAGCGATGAAAGAGCTGAGATTGTTGCTGAAAAGCTTGAGAAAATTGAAAATAAGCTTTTTGAGCTTGGTTGCAGTCTAAGGGCTCCTATAATAACTCTTTCCTTCATAGCTCTCCCCGTTATTCCTAAGTTAAAGATCACAGACCTCGGCGTTGCTGACGTTGAAGCCTTCAAAGTTGTGGATCCCTTTGTTGAATTCTGACCGGGAGAATTTTAGCATTGAGATGGAAAGATTTTGACACAGTGCAAAAGGCTTATTATATTGCAAGTCAGAAAATGGAAGCTTTACGCCTTTTCTGCTCTTTCGTGAGGGATGACGATGGTTAACCGATTGGTAAACTCAAAAAGCCCTTATCTGAGAAAATCCGCTCATCGACCAGTAGATTGGTATGATTGGTCTCCAGGAGCCTTTCAGAAGGCAAAAGAGGAAGATAATCCCATACTTTTATCCATTGGGGCTGTTTGGTGCCATTGGTGCCATGTGATAGCTCATGAGAGCTTTGAGAACCCAGAGATAGCGGATATAATAAACAAGCGCTTTGTAGCTATAAAGGTAGACAGGGATGAAAGGCAGGATGTGGACAGAAGATACCAAGAAGCACTCATGTCCTTTGCCAATTCTGGGGGCTGGTCATTGACGGCGTTCTTAACACCCGATGGCAAAGCCTTCTTCGGAGGGACTTACTTTCCACCAGAAAACCGATGGTGAAGGACTGGTTTTAAAAGCCTGCTTATAAGAATAGCGAGGCTGTGGGAGGAGGAAAGAGAAAAGATCCTTAGTTCTGCAGAGAGCATCTTTGAAGGCCTTTGAACTTCTGATATACCACAACTACTTTAGACAATCCCCGACTCTTGGCACATACCCCCCTTTGAGAAGATGCTCTACGACAACGCAGGACTCTTGAGCCTTTGCTCAATCGCCTACAGGGTCTTTGGCAAAGAGCTCTACAAAAAATTGCTCGTGGGATCCTTTAGATACTACCAGCACTACGGCTACGATCAGAACGGTGGCTTCTACGTTTCGCAAGCTGTGAATGTGGGTGGAAAGAACTGTAGCTTCGATAAGGACAAAGCTCCTTGAAAACAGGGAGAAGAGGGAAGAGCTCTACATAGATAAGACCATATACACAAACTGGAATTCCCTCATGGTCTCTGCCCTGTGCGACTACTTTAAGATCTTTGACGATAAAAGTGCAAAGAAGATGGCGGAGAAAACTCTAAAGAGATTGCTAAGGGAAAACTACGAGGAAGGAGAACTCTACCAAAGAAAAGGAGAAGAAGGGCTTTTGGAGATCAGGCTAAAGAGTACCCAAGACACGCCAACTCAATCCGCCAACAGCTTGGCGAGCTACACTTTGATCTTGCTCGGAACCATCACGGGCGATAAGCTCTTGACTTCTTTAGACCATTTAAGTTTGTCCTCTACTCACACGTAAACGGCCTCGTTTGTTTGCAAAGGTCAAAGCTGTAAGAGGTTTGAGAACCTCGACGATTTGTTAAGAGGGTAGGGAATAGATGGACCCTTGGGTAACGAGACATTTGGTCGACCTTTTCTACCGACAAAAATTTTTTATCTTTTTGATTAACTTGGCTTGTGATAAGCTTAAGTAAGATGCTCTCAGGTGTAGCAACGGTTTCGAAGGAATTAACCTACGCTGGAGATGAGAGTTTCATTCCAAAAAAGCTCAAGGAATTCTCGTCTTCTCTCGTACCTATTGTGGTCTGGAACATCACGAACCGCTGCAATCTCAACTGCATTCACTGTTATGCGAGGGCAAATCTTAGGACGAAGGAGTTGTCGACAGAAGACTGCAAGAAGACTATAAACGAGCTCGCAGAGTTCAAAGTTCCAGTTATTCTCTTCAGCGGTGGAGAGCCTTTGCTTAGAAGAGACATCTTCGAACTCGCAGAGTATGCGAAGGCTCGAGACATCAAGGCGGTTTTATCAACAAACGGAACTCTAATCGACGAAACTATCTCGGAGAAGTTAAAGGTCTTTGATTACATAGGAATAAGCTTAGATGGTGTGAGAGTGCACGACAAGTTCCGAGGAGCTGAGGGGGCGTTTAACAAGGCGGTAAAGGCTTTAGAAATCGCAAACGAAGCTACACTTACGGGGATAAGGTTCACCCTGACGAAGCACAACTACCTCGAGATACAGGATCTCGTCGACTTGGCCAAGGATCTGCAGATCCCAAGATTTTGCGTTTACCATCTTGTCCCCTCTGGAAGAGCGAGTTTCAGCGACGACGTCGACAACGCAACGAGGAAGAGAGTTGTGAACTTCCTGATGAACGTTGCGAAGAGGGAAGAAGAGATCGAGATACTCACCGTGGACAACCCAGCGGACGGTGTTTACGTATACTTAGAAACCAAGGACGGAAGAGTTTTGGATTTCTTAAAATATCGAGGCGGAGATGGCAGTGGAGTTCGATTGGTCTGCATCGACGAACTCGGAAACATGCATCCGAATCAATTTTGGCTTGATTACACTGCAGGGAATGTTTTGATTCATGGATTCAAAAATCTTTGGCTAAAGGATCCGCTTTTTGCAAAGCTGAGGGAGAAAGAGAAGTATCTCGAAGAAAAATGCGGGGAGTGTAAGTTCAAGAGCATTTGCGGTGGTTTCAGGGTCAGGGCTTTGAGGTATGGGAACCTATGGGGCTGGGATCCGAGCTGCTATATTTTTAAATCTTGAGTAATCTTATTTTATGATCCTCGACGACATCGGCAGTTTTCCTTTACCACATGGAATAACGAGGGAGTGGGTATGGAAGAACGTGGATAGCAGAGAATACGAAGAGATGGTGCAAAGAGCTTTTTTGATGAAGGCAAAATACTTGGATGCCCCAAATTACCCTCAGTTCAGAGACATGATTGCGATGTTCTTGGAACCAATTAAGAATCCCGAGTTTCAAGACGACGCGTATCTGATCTCTGAAGATCATGCGAAGATTCGAGAGCTCGAAATTGTCGAGAAGATGAAAGTCGAAAGCGTGAGAGTTTGCATAACCGGAGCCTTTGAGCTCTACTATCGAGAATTTGGCGGAGTTATCTACGAGGACGTTTTGCTGAACATCGCAGAATCTGTTTATAGATTTGCGAGAAACGCAGTTAAATTCGGGAACGTAGCTTGTATAAGCTTTGATGAGCCAAGCCTTGGAATCGCCCCTGATCTACAGCCTCAGAAAGAGCTAATAGAGAGAGTCTACGATAAAAAGCTTAACGCAGACGTTCAAGTCCATCTCCACGAGCCGATTTTTTACGAGAAGTTCTTGGAATCGAAAATCGATGTCATTGGCGTTGAAACTGCAAGGAAATCTGAAAACCTCGAGATCTTGGATTCCGAAGTCCTCGAAAGCTTTGATAAAAAGCTCCGCATCGGAGTTGCGAGGACAGATGTTGATTGCATAATCGCCGAGTTCAACGAAAGATACGGCGTGGATGCGTGGAAAGACGAGAGCCTTGCGGAGCTTGCAATCGAGGAATTTGAGTCCGCTGGAACAATAGGGAAGAGAATCGGGTTTGCGTTTGAAAAATTCGGAGAACTCGTAAAATACGTTGGACCAGATTGCGGTCTTTTCTCTTTCCCTTCGCAGAGAGTTGCGATGAAGCTACTTGAAAACCTTAGAAAGGCAAGGGACTTATGGAAGACTTAACAACCGCTTTCACGTTCTTTCTGAAGTGCTTTTTGACTTTATTCGTGATCATAGACCCACCGGGGAACTTGCCGATATTCATAGCCTTGACGGAGAGGTTCGATGAAAAGGTGAGGCAGAGGATTTCGAAGAGGATGACTATCATAGCGCTCGCGATCCTCCTTGCGACCATGGTCTCTGGTGGCGGAATACTCGAGTTCTTCCACGTGTCGATAAACAGCCTAAGGGTTGCGGGCGGAATTCTGCTCTTCATCGTTTCCGTGGACATACTCCTCGGCAGAATTGCAAGGGAGAAATACGCGAGCATGGCTGAGAAAAGCGCTGAAGTCGATGCAATTGCAGTATTTCCGCTTGCTTTGCCCCTCTACACTGGTCCGGGGGCGATAACGGTTGGAATCGTGATGTTTTCTCAGGCTGAAGGGATCTTGCTAAAGCTAATCGTGATCTTGAGCGCAATCTTGGTTTACGTCCTTGTTCGACTGAGCCATCTTTACACAGGATTCATAATAAAGTTGCTCGGAAAAAGTGGCGCAGACATAGTTGCGAAAGTCCTTGCGATATTCTTGGCTGCGATTGGTGTCGAGTTGATCTTTGAAGGTCTCAAGGAAGAGTTCCTAAGAGCTTGACCTCTACTCTGCACCTCTCACCACAGTTGACAGAGACGTCAACTCTGAAATTGAAAGCGTGGAAAAACCCATCTAAGAAGCCTTTACAAGCTGGACTTAGCTTTATGAGCTCAAGGGAGTTCACGGGGCAAG
>JBKBUO010000117.1:0-605 GCA_046290005.1 Archaeoglobaceae archaeon
TGGCAGAAGACAACATTTGCTCCAGCACTTGTGATCTTGTCGACCATCTCCTTAAGCATTCTCTCCTCTTGCTCGATAAATCTCTGAAGTTGCTCTGGATCTGTAATGCGGATTTCTGCGTCAGTTTCAGTCTCTTTAACCTCAAGCGATGCTTTTAGAACCGCGATCTTCGCATTTTTAACCCTCTTTGGCATTCCTGGGTGAACGACTTCCTTATCGATAACGACGCCTTCAACGAGTTGCGTATCTTTAACGCTCCCGCCGTAACGCTTTTCAATCTTTATGTTATCCTCATCGACCTTGTATCTTCCATCGACTTTTTCAGCAACCCTCTTCACGGCTTTCACAACTAGATCCGAGAGGTGGTCAACCGCAACCTCAGCGTGCTTACCCGTTATCGCGGTGTTCGCAACTTTCTTCAGATCATCTTCGCTTTCAACGTCTATTGGGATCGCTATTGTCTCGAGAATTTCCATCGATTTCGAAGCTGCGAGCCTATATCCTCGTGCGATCACAGTTGGGTGGATGTCTTGGTCGAGCAACTCCTCGGCTTTCTTCAGCAACTCTCCGGCGATCACGACAGCGGTGGTTGTCCCATCGCCTAC
>JBKBUO010000118.1:0-575 GCA_046290005.1 Archaeoglobaceae archaeon
ATCGAGCAAGAGGAGAGAATGCTTAAGGAGATGGTCGACAAGATCACAAGTGCTGGAGCAAATGTTGTCTTCTGCCAGAAGGGGATCGACGACCTCGCGCAGTATTACTTAGCCAAAGCAAGAATCTTAGCGGTGAGAAGGGTGAAGAAGAGCGATATAGAAAAGCTTGCAAAAGCGACTGGAGCAAAGATACTCACGGATCTCAGAGAGATAAGCCCATCGGATCTTGGCGAAGCTGGGCTTGTCGAAGAGAGAAAGGTTGGCGATGAGAAGATGGTATTCGTCGAGGGTTGCAAGAATCCAAAGGCTGTGACGATCCTTGTAAGAGGAGGAACTGAGCACGTCGTCGATGAGATTGCGAGAGGCATCGAAGATGGTATTAGAGTCGTTGCATGTGCGATTGAGGATGGAAAAGTCGTTGCAGGAGCAGGAGCGCCAGAGATGGAGTTGAGCTTAAGGCTCAAGCAGTGGGCTCCAAGTGTTGGTGGAAGAGAGCAATTGGCGATCGAAGCCTTCGCTTCTGCGCTCGAGATAATTCCAAGGACTCTTGCAGAGAACGCTGGACTTGATCCAAT
>JBKBUO010000119.1:0-566 GCA_046290005.1 Archaeoglobaceae archaeon
GGGGATCTTTAATTGGAAAAAGTACTCAGGATAAAGCTCTTATACAATCCTTTCAATTCGTTGGATACATTTAGCGGTTCAAATTGAATCTTTTTCACTCGTCATACCCTTATATTCTATCTCTGTTCTCATATAAATATAAAATTTTCCTATTTACTCACAGCTTTACCTTCAACTAAAAACGCCGGGGGTGGGATTTGAACCCACGCGGGCAAAGCCCAGTAGATCTCGAGTCTACCGCCTTAGCCAACTCGGCAACCCCGGCTTCAGTTTTCTTGACTTGAGCTTTTAACTTATAAACCTTTCTCGAAATTATGAACGAGCGGTGGGAAAACTTAAATTCATCACGCCATAGCTCTGAGGGATGAAAGATGAGAAACAAGAGAAGGAACAAACTGAGAGGTTAGTAATCAAAAGGACTGGCTATCCTTCCGCTGGAGAAATTGTAATTGGAACCGTGACTCGTGTTCTTGACTTTGGTGCATTTGTTTCCCTTGACGAATACGAAAACAAGGAAGGAATGGTTCACATAAGCGAAATTGCGTCTGGTTGGATCAAGGACATAA
>JBKBUO010000120.1:0-563 GCA_046290005.1 Archaeoglobaceae archaeon
GCCACATTGCTCTTATTTGCCCTTGTCATCGTAGGCATACTTTTGCAGGGAGACAAAGTTATGAAAACGGTGGGAAAAGACCTCGTCGAAGTTAACGTGGAAATCTCTGCGATCTCGATGCTAATAGCTTCGATGGTGATCGTTTTCTCAAACTTTCGTGGACTACCAGTTTCGTCTCACCAGGTGATCATCGGTAGCCTTACAGGAACTGCGGTTGCCTTTGGTGCGCAGTTGAGCACGGAAACGCTCGTGAAGATAATTCTATCGTGGATAACCTCCCCATTGGTTGCTGGAATCTTTGCGGTAACAATCTTCTTGCTCTTGGAAGCTCTCCTCAAGAGGTATTCGCTAATACAAGTCGACAGGGTTTTGAAAATCTCCCTTCTGTCTTCTGCTATCATCATCGCATACAACACTGGTGCGAACGAGCTCGCAACCGCAATGGCTCCTGTGGTTCATTCCAAGGCGTTTGAACCACTCACTTCCGCACTTCTTGGAGCGTTTTTTCTTTGGTTTGGAGCTTATCTACTCAGCGCAAGGGTGATCGAAACTGTTTGCAAAGG
>JBKBUO010000121.1:0-549 GCA_046290005.1 Archaeoglobaceae archaeon
GAGCTGGTATTTCATTGCACACGTCTAAAATTTTTTTATGAAACTATTTTTTATTTTACGTCATGAAGATAAATGGGTAGCAGAGGGTCATGGGCTAAGAGTGGCTGGCAAATCCTTAGACGAGCTCGATAGAAACATCAAGAATCTTCTGAAAGAAAAAGGCTACCGTGGAAAAGTGGAAGTTGAGATGAGTTTCGACTATTCAACCTTTCCACATTGGATGACGCAGTTCCATCCGTATTACTTCAACAGAACTCTGGTCTTCGAAGTTTGATGAATAACAATGAGACTCGAAACGATCATTTCCTTGCTCGAAGAAAAGCCTATGAGTGCAAGAGAAATCGTTTTTGCTTTAGATCTCGATCCAAGGATGGAAAAGGAAGTTTATGAGATGTTGAAGAAGGCTTCAAGGATTTTGAAGAGATTCTTCGTTTCTAAGGATTAGTCGAGCTCTCAAGCTCTTTTAACCTTCCAAGCAGAATTTCCCTGATCGCGAGCAAATCTTCTTTCAGCATTTCGAGCTCTTTTATTTTCTCCTCGATTTCCTTT
>JBKBUO010000122.1:0-546 GCA_046290005.1 Archaeoglobaceae archaeon
CAAATAAAGCCCATCACCTACACGCAAACGCCAGAAATTCACAAGTGGCGTGAATGGATGCGTGCATCGCACGAGCGATTTGAAAAAGAGCAAGGAGGAAAAGTTTTTATCGTCTTTTCCGTAACTGAGAAAGGTGTGAAAAGAATCCTTAACCCAGAAGTTGTAGAGGAGATCCGTGCTGAGATTCGTAGGTTGACAACGTAGGGCTTGGTCTTGTGTTCATCAGTCTCTCTGCGATCTATGGAATTCTGTCGTTTCTTGTGCTTTTCGAAGCCGCTCTATACGAACAGAGTGTAAATCTTAGTAACAACGACGATTAAAAGTCCAAAAAACTGGCGAATGTTTGCACTCGGCACGTAAAGGCTCGTATCCCAGTGTGCGGTGCTGAGATGGGGAATGAGCGCAGAAAAAGAGGGCGGAGTTACTGCGAAAGCATTTATCTTTGCTGCTTTTTTGGATCAAAACCGACAAGAATCAGAGTTGGCATCAGGAGAAAACCCGGACCAACGCCAAGAAAACCGCTGAGGATTGAAATTGGTATCGCAA
>JBKBUO010000123.1:0-528 GCA_046290005.1 Archaeoglobaceae archaeon
GGTTTAAGTAATTCATTAAAATTTCCATTTTTTTTTCTTGAAAAGCTCTATCAGATTTATGCATACTATTCCATATTTTCCAGCAATGGATGGAATCCTGTTTTGCTTTGTTTTCGATTCCTCGGTAACTATTATGTATCTAGTAGGAGACAAAGTTATATCTCTTTTTTTCACATTGGCTAGAGCTATTAGCCACGGATCCGCATTTGGATCGAATTTTTCTGGTTTAGCCAAAGAAGGAAAATCTTTTAGTATCTTTTTAACCTCATCGATTTGGGAGCCGTCTGGGCTTATGAACATCTCTCTTCTGCGATTTGCCCATTCCTTCAACTCGTCCATACTGAAGGGAACACGTCTTTTGGATACTTCTTTTTCATCTCGATCAGCGAGCTCGTGTCTATGATGTATATGGTATTGTCTCCGGAAGTCATCCCGATCTCTCGAGCAGCTTCTCGACTTTCTCCAAGTGTTTGAGCTTGATGGAAAGGAATTCGAGTGCATCCTGAGTTGTTATTATTGTCTTTGCTC
>JBKBUO010000124.1:0-522 GCA_046290005.1 Archaeoglobaceae archaeon
TACATGGTAGATCCAAAGAGTGCAAAGGCTGTTCTTGAAGTTTTGTCGAGAATCCTTAAGTTGAAGGTTTCATTCGAAGCTCTTGAAGAGAGAGCGAAGGAGATGGAGAGGATAATAGCGCAGATAAAGGAGATGCAAGAGCTCGCAGTCCAGCATTGGAGGAGCGACGAAGATCTGAGATATTTCAGATGACCCGATACTGGCAAATTGACTTTGCTCGTGGAATCGCAGTAATTTTGATGCTTTTTTTCCATCTTTTCTTCGACGCAAGTTATTTCCAAAAAATAGAGCTCAGCGGTTTCTTCTGGTTCGCTTTTCCGAGGTTCATAGGAGGAATGTTCATCTTCATCTCGGGTTTCACGCTCGGCTACACTTACAAAGAGCGAAGCCTTTGGAGCGTTGCAACACTCCGTAGAGTTGCGAAATTCACAGTGATTGCCATCGTGATAACTATTGCAACCGCAATTTTCGC
The DNA here is from genome assembly GCA_046290005.1 of Archaeoglobaceae archaeon. Lineage (GTDB taxonomy): Archaea > Halobacteriota > Archaeoglobi > Archaeoglobales > Archaeoglobaceae > WYZ-LMO2. The sequence goes on from JBKBUO010000124.1 coordinate 473, forward strand.
CCCAAATGAGTTCGTAGTCTTTGGTATAATTCACTTCTTTGCAGTCGCAT
>JBKBUO010000125.1:0-520 GCA_046290005.1 Archaeoglobaceae archaeon
GAGATAGACTCAATTGCTCCAAAAAGAGAGGAAGTGACTGGAGAAGTTGAACGTCGAGTCGTTGCACAGCTCTTAGCCTTGATGGATGGTCTCGAGTCAAGGGGGCAGGTGATAGTGATCGCAGCAACTAACCGCCCAGATGCGATCGACCCAGCTCTGCGAAGACCGGGAAGATTCGATAGAGAGATCGAGATCGGTGTGCCAGATAAAGAGGGAAGGAAAGAGATCCTCCAGATACACACAAGGGGGATGCCGATCGAGCCGGAATACAGTAGGAAGGAAGTCTTAGAGGCTATTGAGGAAATCCTAAAGACGGGCAGATTTGACAAGAAGCTGATCGAGGACGTGAAGAACAAGGTTAGCAAGGCGAGAGACGAGAACGAAATAAGAGATAGCATCTCTCGTGAAGAAGATCTTTCGAGGGAATTGAAGGGCAAGCTCATCGAAGCCATGCTTGAAGACCTCTCAGATAGAACCAATGGGTTCGTAGGCGCAGATCTGGCTGCGTTGGCTAAGGAAG
>JBKBUO010000126.1:0-514 GCA_046290005.1 Archaeoglobaceae archaeon
TCGCCATCACTATCATTTCTTCGATAGTCGCCCCAGTAATTTCCAAGATAATTCTCGAAAGTTTTACCATCGTAGACATAAGTTAATTTTTCTGATGAGTTCCAGAAATTTTTGTAGTGCGTCTCAAGATAAACGTTCTGGGGGTTGTTGAAGTTGTTAAGGTAGATTTTGTTGTTCGAGGAATAACCCTCCAGAGCTATACCTCCTCTGCTATTGTTGTAAACATCGTTTGACGTTATGATGTTTCCCAAGGAGTTTATCAAAAGAATACCACCCTTATTATTGTAAATCTTGTTTGAGCTTATGTTGTTAAAGTCCGCTCTCATGAGTAAAATGCCGATCCCATTGTCATACAAAGTCACGTTATAGATCTTGCCGTTTCTTACGTTACTGAAGCCGATCCCAAATAGGTATTTTTGAACTACACAATTTTTTATTACGAAGTGGGCTGTTGTGTTCTGAATGAAGATCCCATAGCCTCCAGTCTCTGTTCCATAGTTTTCGCTACCAATGA
>JBKBUO010000012.1:0-26623 GCA_046290005.1 Archaeoglobaceae archaeon
CTCAGGAATAACGATGCCAATCACGAAGCACAACTATCTCGTGACGGATCCAAAGAAATTGTTAAGGGTTGTAAAAGAAGCTTTTTACATCGCCTCTTCCGGACGCCCCGGACCCGTGCTCGTTGATATCCCAAAAGACGTGACGGTTGCAGATATAGAGTTCGACTACCCCACGAAGGTCGAGCTGATCGGTTACAAGCCCAAATATGATGGTCATCCGATGCAGATAAAGAAAGCTGCAGAACTGATAATGAAGTCTGAAAGACCAATAATCTTAGCCGGTGGCGGGGTTAAGATTTCAAATGCCTCAAAAGAACTAACTGAACTTGCAGAAACGATCCCAGCTTTTGTTGTCACGACTTTAATGGGAAAAGGGGCGATAAGCGAATACCATCCGCTTTGCCTTGGATTCGTAGGTATGCATGGCTCAAAGTATGCGAACTATGCTTTAAACGAGAGTGATCTCATAATCGCAGTAGGATGTCGTTTTAGCGATAGAACTACTGGCAACACCTCGCTTTTCGCACCAAATGCAAAGATAATCCACATAGACATCGATCCCGCAGAAATCGGAAAAAACGTTCGTGTCGACGTTCCAGTAGTTGGTGACGCAAAGCGTGTGCTCGCCACTCTTAAGAAGTTCATCGAATACAAGCAAAGAAAGGAGTGGGAAGATAAAGTAAACGAGTGGAAGAAGAACTTCCCGCTTAAATACAAGAACGAAGGTTTAAAACCACAGTTTGTGATAGAGAGAGCTTGCGAGCTTTTCCCAGATGCGATTGTTACGACTGAAGTTGGTCAAAACCAGATGTGGGGTGCGCAATTCTTCAAAGTCAAACATCCCAGACAGTTCATAAGCAGTGGTGGTCTTGGGACGATGGGCTTTGGATTTCCAGCTGCGATGGGGGCAAAGGTTGCATGTCCAGATAAAGAAGTGATAGATATAGCGGGGGACGGTAGTTTTCTGATGAACATCCAAGAACTTGCAACTTGTGTTCACTACAACATACCCGTGAAAGTCTTCATAATGAACAACGGCTACCTTGGTATGGTTAGACAATGGCAAGAGCTTTTTTACCGTGAGCGCTACTCCGCAACATGCATAAGTTGCGAGAAGATTAGCTTTGAAAAAATCGCAGAAGGTTTTGGAGCAGTTGGGATAACCGTTGAGAAGAAGAGCGAAGTTCTCGATGCTTTAAAGCAAGCAAAAGAGATCGACGACTCTCCCGTTGTTGTGGACTTTCGTGTCGACTTCCAAGCAAATGTTTTCCCGATGGTCCCGCCTGGAAAAGGCTTAAAGGATATAATAGACGAGGAGGGTTGATATGAGGTTCACAATAGCGGTTCTCGTCGAGAATAAGCCCGGAGTCCTTGCAAGGGTCTCTTCTCTTTTCAGGAGACGTGGCTTCAACATCGAAAGTCTCAGCGTAGGGGTTACGGAGAACGACGAGATCTCAAGGATGACAATAGTCGTCAATGGAGATGAAAAAGTTCTTGAACAAGTTGTAAAGCAGTTGAACAAGCTAATCGAAGTTATAAAGGTCAGCGACGTGAGCAAGGATTCGGTGGAAAGGGAGTTATGCTTGGTCAGAGTTAACGCTCCACCTGAGAAGAGGGGAGAAATAGTGGAGCTTACCAACATCTTCAGGGCGAGAATCGTCGACGTTGCAAAAGATAGCTTTATCGTCGAGATAACTGGTGATGAGGAGAAGATCAACGCTTTCATCGATCTGATGCGAAACTACGGTATTAAGGAGGTTGCGAGAACAGGAAAAGTTGCGATGGTGAGAGGGGTTAAAAAATAATTAATATTTTATTAATTAGTTTTAAAACAAAAAGTTTAATCTCTCTAAACCAAAGAGGATTTGTGCTCGAGCTCTTTACATCTACGAGGCTTCAAATAATGCTCAAACTCCGTGAGAGACCGCATACAGTATCGGAGATTGCAAAGATCACTGGTTTCTCAAAAACCACGATCAGCTACCATCTTGAAAAGCTCGAGGAAAATGGACTCGTGGAAAGGTTAGAAAGAGGAAAGTGGGTTTACTACAAACTGACGAATAAAGGGGCGAGTAAGATGAAGATCGAGACTTTTGCAACGCTTGCATCGCTGTCCATAGCAATAACGTCGTTCACATCTCTAATCGCCAAGCTTTTGTCAAAATTCGAGGAAGAGGATAAATTTAGGATCACCAAAATTCCCGAAAGTCCGGTTCCCAGAGAAGTCTCAGATGCGAAGCCGATCAGCGATCTCTTACTTTCATTGGAATTCTCTCTTGCAATCGCCGCAATCGCCTCACTCGTCATCTTTTTGTATATCAGAAGTAGATAAAAATAAGAGAGATCACAACTGCGTAGATGGTAGCGATAAAATCTGCGATCGTAGTCACCAATGGAATTCCGCCGTTATCTGGGTCTACACGAAATCTGTTGATGATCACAGCAATGTAAAATGACAGTAGAAGAAAAACGAAGACCATCGAGATGAAGGAGAGAAAGAAGATTAACATCGGGACCAAATTCAGCTCAAAGACTTGGAAAACCATATATGAGAGCAAAAAAGGTATTAGAGATATGAAGGGAAATACGAAGAAAGAGGTTGGAACTATCGCTTTTATTTCGCCCAGAACTTCTCTGATCGACCCTTTTTCAATCTCCCCGAGGTTTAGCTTTGTCGAGGTTCTTGCAACGACAATTGATCCATAGTTACCAAGCGTGTCAAGGATCGCTGGGTAGGCAAAGCTCATAAAAAGGCTAAGATAGATTATCTCTGAGAACTCCTCGAGAACGCTTCCAGTCAGGCTTTGAACTACTGCAAGGACTGTTACAATCAAAATAACTTCTTTTTGAATTCTCCTATACTCCTTACCGAGGGACAATGCGAACAAAAGTATGAGGAGTGTGATCGAGATCGCAAAAATGGGAAGGATTTGCTTCGATTCAAACAAGAAGATAAAGAGAATGAGTGAGGGAATCGTTACGATGTCTGCAATCGAGGTTATGATCGGCGCAGACACAGAGTCCGGATCGATCGCTTTTTTAAACGCAAATATAACCACTGATATTGAGGTAATGGAAAGCAGAATTCCGATGAGGATTCCCGAGGAAATGGATACCTGCGCAGAAGCCAAGAAGGCATCGAAGTTACCGATTTTCAAATAGCTGATGATCAAAAGAACCAATATCGGTAAGGTGGCAGCCCAGATGGAGAACAAAGCGTTTTTGTAAACGAACCTGTCTCGAAAACTCGGCTCTGAAGAACCGAGGTAAAGCGCAGTTGATAATCGAGAGCAAAGCGAGCCAAAGACGTTGCCACGTAGCCCCATGAGCCCGGGAAGGATAACAAGGAGATGGGGGTATTGCTCCATCATTTTTTCAAAGTATGTGCCAAGAAAGAAGCCCGCAAAAAGATCGAAAAAGATGCAGAAATATAGGACGGGAATGATTAGCCGGATTGCGGTTCTTAAATTCATTTCTCTGCTTGGAATTGTTATCGCCACGATTACCCCTCTCGAATGAAAAGTGCGGTAGGTATATATACCTTTATTTTAAAAAAGATCTGGGGTGTTTCTATGGCGAAATACCAGTGCACGGTTTGTGGGTATGTTTACAACGAAGATGAAGGAGATCCCGAGAGCAATGTCCCGCCTGGAACGAAATGGAAGGACTTACCAGAAGACTGGGTTTGCCCAATTTGCGGTGCAACAAAAGATCAATTTGAGAAAATCGATTAATCTTTTTTTGAGTTTTTCCAAAATATTTTAATTTACTGAAACAAACAAAATACGTGCGAGTCTATGTTCTCGACACCGGTGCGATCTTTCAAAGGAAGGCGGTTTATGAGCGAATGGTCACAATACCCGAAGTAGTTTCGGAGATATTAGACGAGAACTCGTCGCTTTACTTCAGCGTCAAAAATCTTAGAGTTGAAAGTGCAAGCGAAAAGAGCATTGAGATCGTAAAAAAAATAGCAAAAAAGACGGGGGACATTTACAAGCTATCAGAAACCGATCTTAAAATTTTGGCAAAAGCCATGGATGAGAGGGAGAAAGGGAACGACGTCGTCATCGTTACCGATGATTACTCGATCCAAAACGTAGCAATCGCTCTTGGGATTGAATTCGAAACCGTAGTTCAGGGTGGTATAACAAAAGGTTTTAAGTGGGTGAGGGTGTGTAGGGGTTGTGGTAGAAAGGTTGAAAACGAGATTTGCGATGTCTGCGGTAGTGAAACCATGTTGAGGAGGGTGAAAAAATGAAGATAGAGAGTCTTGTTGAAAGGGCAAGAAGGCTTAAGGAAAAAGGTTTGACGACTGAAGAGATCGCAGACGAGTTAAATGTTTCTTTTGAAACCGCTATGTGGCTTTTGACGAGAGCAACCGAATCGCCGCCTTCGGACATCTACGTGGAGTGGAGGAATTTGTCCAAGCCCTCGAGGCTTAGGTTGGTGGCAATGGCAATAGCAGATATTGTGTCCGAAAGCTACAGCGATGTCGAGGTTGTCGTAGGAATTGCGACAAGCGGAATTCCCTTAGCTTCAATGGTCGCAGAAGAGCTCTCTGCAGAATTCGCAATCTATTATCCGAGAAAGATGAGGGGCGATGTCGTTAAGGGAGGACTTCTCAGCGAAAACTTTGCAAAGGTCAATGGGAAACAATGCGTGATAGTCGACGATGTGATATCCACTGGAAGAACCATATCGGAGGCGATAGAGGTAATAAATGCCAACAATGGAAAAGTTGTCTGCGTTGCAGTGATGGCTGACAAAGGTGGTAGGGTTGATTTACCGGTGCTCAGCTTGCTAAGGATCACAAGGATATGAACGCTACCGTAGTGATTCCAACGTTGAACGAAGAAAGAGGAATCGGTGGAGTTGTCGAGAGCTTCAAAAATCTTGGATTTGAAGTGCTTGTGATCGACGGCAACAGCAAAGATAGGACGAGAGAAATTGCAGAGAAAATGGGTGCAAGGGTCGTTTTACAAACGGGAAAAGGGAAAGGAAATGCGATTGCAGAAGCGTTCAAACTTGTGGACAGCGAAATCTTAATCTTAGTCGACGGTGATGGAAGTTATCCAGCGGAGGAGGTCTGGAAACTCATAGAACCGATAGAAAAAGGAGTTGCAGAGCACGTTGTTGGTAACAGATTTGCAAAATACGAAAAAGAGGCGTTCACAAAGCTAAACCTTCTTGGAAACAAGCTTATAAACTTATTTTTCCGCTTTGCATATGGCGTAGATCTCACCGACATCCTCTCTGGATACCGAGCGATCAAAAGAGAGGTCTACAAGAGCGTCGAAATCAAAAAGAGTGGATTTGAAGTTGAAGCAGAGCTTACAGTGGAAACGCTTGCGAAAGGTTTCAGAATCGCTGAGGTCCCGATAAGCTATAAGAAGAGAGAGGGAAAAACAAAGTTACGCCCCATAAGGGATGGGTTTAGAATAGGGAAAACTATCTACGAGTTAATCGCAAGATACAGTCCAGCAAGGTATCTATACGTTTTTGGGTTCATTCTTCTTTTTCTTGGAATTGCAACTGGTTGTTACGTTGTTTATGCATGGCTAAATGCGGTTTCGCACTACATGCTCGCTTTGCTTACGGTCCTCTTCATCATAACAGGGGTTCAATTCGTCGTGATCGGTCTCATCACAGATCTGATATTTAGAGCTACGATGGAGTTTCGAAGAGAGATTAGGCAGATCTTGAAGAGAAAAGAGATTTAAGATTTCAGAAATATTGGAAACCCTTATCATCCCGAAGACCTTGTTAAGGTATGCCATGGAACGAGGAGTTCTGGGACAGAGAGGAGGTCATGAGCAAGAAAGAGCTCGAGGAAATTCAGTTCAAGAGATTGAAGCAGACAATAAAAAAGGCTTACGAAAACGTTGAATTCTTTAGAAAAAGGTTAAAATCTGTAAATCTAACTCCAGACGATATTAGAAGCTTTGAAGATTTTGCAAAAGTTCCTTTTACAACAAAAGATTATTTTGCAGAAAACTACCCCTTTGGACTGATCGCAGCGCCGCTGAGTGAGATCGTTCGAATTCACACCTCAAGCGGAACTTCTGGAAAACCAAAGGTAGTCGCCTATACGGCGAAGGACATCGAAAATTGGACCAATCTCGTAGCCAGATGTCTTTACATGGTCGGAATTCGGAGGGGTGACATTTTTCAGAACATGGCTAACTACGCTTTCTTCACGGGTGGCTTAGGAATCCATCTTGGCGCAGAGAGAGTTGGGGCGGTAACAATTCCCGCAGGAGTTGGTAACACGGAAAGGCAAGTGCAATACATGGTCGACTTCGGAACCACTGCGATTCATTCAACCCCAAGCTATGCACTCCATGTCAAGGAGGTTGCTGAAGAAATGGGTTTAATAGACAAGCTAAAGCTCAGAATTGGTTGTTTTGGCGCAGAACCTTGGAGTGAAAATACGAGAACAAGACTTGAAGATGCGTTCGGAATAAACGCTTACGACAGCTATGGACTCAGTGAGATGAACGGCCCCGGAGTTGCATTTGAATGCAAGGAAAAACAAGGACTCCACATTTGGGTGGACAATTACTTCGTAGAGATCGTAGATCCCAAAACCGGCGAAAGAGTTGGAGAGGGAGAGAAAGGAGAACTGGTTTTAACTCCTCTTACAAAAGAAGCGATGCCATTGCTGAGGTATAGAACTGGAGACATCACGATATTAGAAAATGAAAAATGCGGATGTGGGAGAACTCACCCAAGGCTCATGCGCATCTTTGGCAGAAGCGATGACATGCTGATCGTTCGTGGTGTTAACGTGTTCCCGAGTCAAGTGGAACACGTGCTCATGCAAATCCCAGAGGTCGGAGATAACTTCCAGATCTTGCTGACGAGAAAAGGCGCTCTTGACGAGATGACGGTTAGAGTCGAGGTGAAGGACGAGTTCTTCACGGGAGAAATCGAGGACTTAAAGAGGTTGCAACAAAAGATACAGAGAGCTTTACAATCAGAGCTCATGCTTCGGACGAACGTTGAACTCGTCGAAAAAGGGAGGATAGAGAGGTCCATGGGTAAGGCGAAGAGGGTGATTGATTTGAGATCAATCTGACCGCTCAACTATCCACTTTATCGCTTCCTTCCAAAGCTTAGCATGTGAACTCTTGCTCACCGTTAACCCTATGTGCCCCTTGTCAATGCTCATAGCCTTTTTATCCTTCGATGGTATCTTCTCCAAAAACGGTATCACTGAGCTCGGTGGAGTTATGTGATCCTTTTCCGCATACAAGGCCAATACCGGCATCGTTATATTGTTCAGATCAACCTTTTTGCCGTTTATTTCGTATTTATTTTCGATCAGCTCGTTCTTGTGATACCATCTCTCGATGAACTCCTCGAAAACACTTCCTGGAATACCTGGAGAATCGAAGATCCAGAAGTCCATGTAGAGGAACTCCTTCAGGAACTTTTCGTCTTCTGCGTTGTCAAGCAAACCCTGATACTTCCCAAGCACGAGTCTGATCGGATCCACGAGCAAGAAAGAGAGGTTGAGCATTTCTCCGCTCACGTTTCCCATCGCTCTCGAGATCTTCATCGCATCTAAATGCTTTGCCCAAAGAGCCAGGGTGTTCTCGGTGTTGAAGTTAATCGGCGGCGTTTGAATAACGAGGTTCTTGATCTTCTCTGGAAAGAGGGCAGAGTATATTACTGCGAGCGTTGAGCCGAGACAGTATCCATGCAAAGTTATTGCCTCGACTTTCGTCTCCTTCCTTATCTTATCAACGCAAAAATCGATGTAATCTACGTAGTCTGAGATCCTCATGAACTTGTCAGCCCTCTTTGGATACCCCCAGTCTATCATCCAAACGTCGATACCTTCTGCGATCAGCTTTCTTACCACGCTCACGTCTTCGTGCAGATCCAAGATGTAGGGACGATTTATGAATGCGTAAACTAAGAGCAATGGAATTCTATGCCTCTTTTCCCCTTTGAAGTGCAACAGCTTGAATAACCAATCTTCGTGAACAACTTCGAATTCGCAACTCCACGGCTTTACGTTTAAGCCTTTGAGCTTCTCGAACATATCTCCACCTCCAACAACTCAATTCTTTTTTCAAGCTCGGATATCTTTCTCCTAAGGTCGAGAATTCTCTTGTAAGCTTCATCGATCTGCGAAACCGTTGCAAATGGACTTGCGGGATTGTTCTCGATTAGTAGTTCAAAAAACCTGCGAAGACAGTATATGTGGTCGAAGAGCGCACTGAAAAGCTTTTCTTGGAGCTCCAAGTATTCCTTAGACCTCAAAAGATTGTCGAACTCCTTCGTCAAGAAGTCCTGAAAAGCGTTCTTGAATTCTTCGAAGCTCTTGAACTCAGATTTCTCTACGAACTCGCAAACTCTCTCTACAGCTTTCGTGAACGAAGATTTCATCAGAGCTCTGTATTTCTCATAATAGACTAGGAAGTCATTCCAGTGCGAAAAACAATCTATGAGGTAGTTTTTTGCATTTTCAGGTAACGCAAATGGTATGTCGTATGGAATTTCGCGTATTGCTTCGAATCTCCTTAAATATTCTCTCCACTCCTCGATAAACCTATCAGGTAGCGTTTTTTCGACCAAAGGTTCTGAAAAAAGCTGAAAAGTTAGCCTCATATGGGAAAAAAGACTTTCCACGAATTCGCTGTAAGCTGAAGCAAGTTCCCTACTTGAGAAAATATCTTGGATCGGTATTATCGATTTTATGATCTTTTCGTTGAAGAGAATAAGCTCAAATGGTCGGAAGAAGAACCTAAATAGCTCCTCAAATACTCTATCAAAATTTTGAGCTTCTAATCTTCCATAACTCACGTATTGGCGCCATAGGTCCTTAAAATGATCCCTAACAGCAATGTTGCGAAGGATGAGTTCAAAAGACTCCTTGGGCAACTTCTTATATGCTTCCATCATAACACATCACCTCCCTCATTATATAGTTATTTTTAAACCAAACAAAAACCTTTCGGTTTCAAAACTCATTGGAGCTTAGTCTTAAGCCTCAAAACAAACGTAGCTCCCCTTGGTTTTGTATCCTCAACCCAAACTCTTCCCCCGTATCTCTCTACTACTTTTCTAACGACATAGAGCCCTAAACCGCTTCCGCTCTGTGGATCGAGCGTGAATTTCTCCTCGAATATCTTCCTCTTGATCTCGCTCGGAACTCCAATGCCATAGTCTATGATCCTTATTTCGCACTCCCCATCGATTTCGCTGAGTTTTACATCGATCCTATCTGTTCTTCCGTGCTTTATCGCGTTGTTGATTATGTTGTCGATCACGGAGTAAATAGCCTCATCCGCAAGAACGTAGCAGTTCCCTTGAACCGTCGATTGGACTTGATAAAAACTCAAAATTTCTTCGAAGACCTCTCTAATGTTTACAGGCTTTAGAACACTTTTTTCCGTTGAAATCGCTCTTTCTAAGTCCCTTATCTTGTTTATGTATTGGTTAGTTTCTTCCACAGCCTGAATTGCTTTCTCCAAGTAGCGTTCATCTCTCTCAGTGAGGTATATCTCGATGTAACCAAGGATTATCTGGAGCTTGTTTTTCACATCGTGCCTTAACATCTTGTTCATAACAGTAAGAACTTCTTGAAGTTCACTGACGCGTTTGTAGAGGTCCATAACTCTTTCTTTCTCTTCAACAACTTCCTGATATGTCAGTATTTTAATGTCCCGTATGTATAAACTCACCATTCCTGCCAGGAGTGTTGCGTGACTCATCGTGTAAAAAACAAGCGGAATACCAGCAAATGTTATTCCTCCAACCACTGTGAAATCTGAAAGGAACTTCAGGAAGAAGAATCCGAGGATCGTCAAGTAGTAAGCCTTTGCCTCAGTTTCACGGTATATTCGGACGAGCAGAGTATAGAAAAAGATTAACAAAACGTCTGCGGATAATAGAACGTTAAAAAACTCTTTGATCTGCGGTTCCATTTGCGAGTATAGATTTGCAACTACGATAGCAATTACCAATAGAACGAAGAGAGATATCGAGATCATCAGATCTTTAAACCTCAAAAAAGCTATCTCTCTGCCCGCTTTCCATATACCGAAAGAGAGAAGCGGGAAATAAAGAGATAAAAAGGATAAAGTTGTTATTTCTGAGCTCGTAGTTTTTATCAAAAGCCTTAAAAGTGTCTCTTCATAACTAAAAACCCAAAGTTCCCAACTAAACGATGTGTAAACTCCAAAAACGTTGATCAAAACCGTAACCGTTATCAGGAGAGCAAGAATTCTGCGCTCACCAGACCAAGTGGCTATCAAGAAGATAGAAAAGATCAATGTGAGTGAGCTTATTACCAAGATGTAAAAGTAAGCGTAGGAAGTAGCATCGATTGGCAATGCATTTGCAGCAACGTAGGGCACAAAAATCGGTAGAACCAATGCCATCATAATAACAACAAATTTACTCGCCATGAGTGGACTTTTATTAACGAGAAAATTTAAACTTTTCCACAGCTATGGTGAGAGAAACACAGAATTTCGATCGGTTTCAGAAACCGCAAAATTCATAAGTCATGAGTAAAAATATGAGAGGGGCTCGTAGTCTAGCGGTTATGACGTCGCCCTGACACGGCGAAGGTCCCCGGTTCGAATCCGGGCGAGCCCATCTCGCTTTTATTCGCTAAGATCTGTTCATCCCCCTTTGTGGGCAAAATCGAGTAAAACTTTTCCATATGACACGATCTGAGGAGATCAAAGCCGAGAAGAAGTTATTAGAATAGATCACCATCAAAAGTGGACTCGCCGGGATTTGAACCCGGGGCCTCCGCCTCGCAAAGGCGGCGCTCTACCGCTGAGCTACGAGCCCTTCAATGCGTTTGCAATCCTTGAAGATAAACTTTATGCTTCTTTCAAAACTTTAGACGCTCAAGGTGATGGAAGCTCAACGCTTATATAATCCAAGAGCGTAGAGATCTTGTGTTGAGAAGTTTACTCAAAGATATCTTGAACGCCAAGAACGATGGAAGAGTGAACGCTGCGGTCCTCGTTCCGATTTTAGAGTGTAGGGATTCAAAGATTGTTATGATAAAGAGGGGCAAAAGTCTAACCCGAAGCGCAGGACATGTGGCGTTTCCGGGTGGAATGATGGAAAAAGGAGAGGATGCGATAGAAACTGCGCTTCGAGAAGTAGAAGAAGAACTGGGCCTGAAAAGGAATAAAGTGGAGGTTCTCGGCTTTTTAAAACCCAGAGAAGTTCTCGAGTATAGGATAAAGATATGTCCTGTGGTTGGCGTTGCAGAAGAGATAAACTTTAACCCAGATTCAAGAGAGGTGAGTAAAGTTCTCGTCGATAAGCTCGAAGACGTTTTACTTTCAAGGCGAGTTGCAGACTGGGGGGCGAACTTCGAGTGTTGTAGGGAACTCGTTTGGGGAGCGTCGAGCAGAGTTCTCGACGACCTCTATCTAAGAATAGTTTCAAGATTTGGATCTGTAAATCGTTTTTTCGAGATCTTGAGGGAGAACTATGCTCGAAGAGGTTAGAAAAAAGCTTGATTTTAACGAGTTCATCGAAAAAGTGAGACCGATAGTGGAGGACGTGAAGAGGAACGGCGACAAAGCTGTGATCAAATACGAGAAGATGTTTGACGGGGTGGAATTAAAAAGACTGAAGGTTAGAAAAAAAGAGATCGAGAGCGCGTATGAAGAAATTGATGATGAGTTAATCGACGCGCTAGAAGTTGCAAAGGAGAACATAGAGAGATTCCACATGCTTACAAGCGTGGAAAGAGAGATCAAAATTCAATTCGAGGATTGCCTCATGGGAAAAGTATACGTTCCGATTGAGAGAGTTGGGGCATACATTCCCGGTGGGAGGGCGAGTTATCCCTCCACAGCGCTTATGATCGGAGTTCCCGCAAAGATGGCTGGTGTTGAAAAGCTAATAGCTTGCACACCACCGAATGCAGAGGGAAAGGTGAATCCATTAACTCTCGTTGCTTGCAATATTGCAGAATTTGACGAGATCTACAGCATTGGCGGTGCTCAAGCGATCGCAGCTATGGCTTACGGGACAGAAACAATTCCGAAGGTAGACAAGATCGTCGGCCCGGGAAACGCTTACGTCACTGCAGCAAAAATGCTCGTCGCAAACGATGTCGCAATAGACATGCCTGCAGGACCTTCCGAGATTCTGATAATCGCAGATGAAACTGCAAAAGCCGAGTTTATAGCATACGATTGTCTTGCGCAACTTGAGCACGATCCACTCGCTGTTGCAGTGGTTTTAACAACCTCGGAAAAAATTGCGGAAGAAGTCAAAAGGCTTGCAAGTTCTGCGATCGTTAAAGTTGTCGGAAACTTGGAAGAAGCGATAAAGATGGCAAACGATTTTGCTCCAGAGCATCTCTCGATTTTTTGCAAAAAACCAGAGAGATTCTTGAATAAAATTAAAAATGCGGGAAGCGTATTTCTCGGAGACTTTTCAGCTGTCGCTCTTGGTGACTATGCGAGTGGAACGAACCACGTTCTTCCAACAATGGGATACGCAAGAATTTTCAGCAGTTTAAGCGTAGAAAGCTTCATGAAGTCCTTCACTTTCCAACAGCTTAGCTTTGAAACTCTAAAGAGGATTGGAAATGTTGCAGTTAAGCTCGCAGAAGCGGAGGGACTTAAAAACCATGCGGAAAGTATTAAAATAAGGTTAAATTACTCGAAGAACTCGTAGACAACTTTCTCAAGTTTTCTTTCTTCTGAAAGCTCCTTCTCTTTCTGAACTTCTCTTTCAAGCTTTTCAAGCGCAACGTGGAACGCAAACTCGATTCCCCAACTTTCCCCAGTCGCTATGAATACTCCCTTATCGCTCCAAACTTTCACCTTCGCTGTTATCAATGGCAAATTCCTGTAATGGACTCTCTGCTTCTTTAGATAAACGTATACGTTTGTATTTCCTAAGAAATCACTAAACTTCTTCATGAACTTCTCCACATCTTCTAAGATCGCTTTTCTGTCGAAGTCGTTCATTTCAACGTTCTGAAGAACAAACTGAACCGCAAGCTCTTTCTTCTCCTGAAGCTTCAGGAAATACTCGAGAATGTCCCTCTTCATCACCAAGCCTTCTGGAATACCATCTCTCTCAACTACCACACTTGAAATCCTATTCTCTGCCATCAGATCTATGACTTCCGCGACGCTGTCCATAGGTTTGACGCAAATCGGTGGAGAGCTCATAACACTCTCGACCATTATCGAAAGTGCCTTATCCTTCTCACCGCTGAAATCGCCCATCCTTGCCCTCTTCCTCGGAGCTATCACGCGATCGATGACGTCTTTTCCAGTGAGAACCCCAATTGTTTTCCCATACTCGTCTACAACCACGACTCTATCCGCACCCATCTTTTTCATCAGCGATAAAGCCTTCGCAACTGTATCGAATCGCCTAACAACCAAGAAGTCCTCGTTCATGACCTCTCTTACTTTGATCTTCTCAAAGTAGTCCCTTATGAATCTGATGAAATCGTTGATATAGATTACACCGCTTTTTTCTCTGAATTTCACGAGAACGAAGGGGGTCGCGTCTTCTATGAACCTCCTCGCAACTTTTTCTGCACTCAGCTCCTCAAATTGTATCGCTCCAGTTCTCACAAGCAAAGATCTAACTTTTGTTTCGTGTGGATTCTTCAGCGCTCTACCCCTAACCAAGTCCTTTTCCCTAACAACGCCAAGTATTTTTCCGTTCTCTTCGACCAAGATCGCATGTGCCCTGTCTTTTCCAAGCTTTTCTATCAGTGGAAACAGCTTCGACAAAGTTTCGTCAGCATTTATGATGTAATAGTCTTCTCTTATCAGATCCACGAGTTCCACGTCATCACCCTTGAAAAGTCGAGCTCATGAACTAAATAACTTTTGCGAATGGAAGAAATAGGTTGAAGATAACCAGCGAGAAGAAGACAGCGATGTAGAAATTTGCTCTCTTTTCAACTTTTTCAATTCTCTCCAAAATTTTCCCAAGAACTCCGATCTTTACTCTTCTCTCGCTGTAAAATAAATCGACTTCAGCAAGCTCAAGGCTTTTACAACCATTCAACAGTTTCTCAACCGCTTCATAATCCTTCAAACACGATCCCGCAGGTTTGTAGGATTCTCTAACCTTTGCACCAGTCTTTCTGTGGTTGTCAGTAGAGCAAACGATCGCCTTATAGCCGAGCTGAGAAAACATCTCCTCGACTTTTTCTCTGAAGTCAAGTTCTACGTTGTTTGAATCAAAAACGACAATTGCAAACTTCTCTTCACCGTAGTCAAGGATAACAGCTGCAACGTATTGAACGATGCTATCGCTGCTGAACTCCACCTTCACAAAGCCAGATTTCACACTCGCCTTCTCACTTTCAATCTTTTCCGCTCTCTCAACAAGTTCCCTAATTTCCACAATTTCCTCAAAGCTCAGCTCACCTTGGAAGTTTGCGTTGTGACAATCTACGACAAAATTCTCAGATTCGACAATGAAATCGTCTATTCTTCGCTTCCCACTCACGAAAATGAGTCTAATCTTGTCAAAGGGAAAACAAAAGACCTTGAAGTTCTTTCCCTCTATCTCAAAAGGTTTCATTGCATTGATCTTTTCTCCATTGCAATCGAGCGAGTTTTTTATCGCTAAGACGTCTTCTTCGCTTGTCGGATCTCTTGTATGTGCAGAAGGAGAATGAAGATAAACCGAGTCATGGAAATCGAGCATTTCCACCAACTTAGACCCACCCAAGTTCCTAAAAGGGCCGGGATGGAAATCGGTCGATATTAGCTTATTGTTTCCAATTCTAAGACACCTAACTCTACCTTCAAAGATCTCAGAGTCCTTAGACAATATCTTTTCAAGAGATCTCGGATCTTCCGTGAGCCAGAGTTTCACAAAACCTTTTACATAGTCTCTCAGGTTCAAATCGAGACCAAAGTTGAGAAATTGAAGATACAGAAGAAATGTGAATGCAGAGACGATGAGAACGAGGGCGGAAGATGGGTCAAGAATTAGAAATGGAACTGAGGAAGAAATTGCAGAGGGTATGAATCCCCTTTCAGAACAAAAGTAAAGAACTGCCAAAAAAAGGAAATAGGCTCCTGAAAAACTTCCAAAGGCTTTAAGAGAGGTGAAGCCAAGCAACAATATTAGAATTGCAAGGAAAACGGTTCTTTTAAGATTGAACTTAAGCCCGATGAGCTTTTTCGAAGCGAAGATTGTTCCCATGACAAGAGCTGTGAAAAAAATTGTTGAGATTTCGAGAAGGGAAAAAATCGTTAAAAGCACGAGAAATATCGGAATCAGCTTTTTTTTCTCTGGAATCTTAAAAAGCTTCTTGTAAAGTCTCTCCACATCTATAGAAGCTTGCTTATCTCTCCCCATATCCTATCGATCCTTTCCTTCACTTCCTGCGACATCTCTGCAACTTCTGGATACGGTCTCTCGTAGCCCTCTTCCTTCGTCTTTTTCGTTGCATCAATTCCGAGCTTTCCAGCCAAGCACGGTGTATATGCGGAGTGGTCAAGCGCATCCGTTGGTGAGGGTGGTAGCAATACCACATCCTTGGACGGGTCGAATCTCGTCGAAACAGCCCAAAGAACTTCGCTTAAGTTGTGCACGTTCACGTCGTTGTCCACAACAACGATTATCTTTGTCAGAGATAGCATTCCAAGGCCCCAAAGGGAGAACATCACCTTCTTCGCTTGTCCTGGGTAGCGTTTTTTTATCGAAACTATGGCCATTCCGTGGAACGCAGCTTCTACCGGGAGATTAATGTCTACGATTTCTGGATTCAGCATTTGGATTATTGGTAGGAAAATTCTCTCCGTCGATTTTCCGAGCCACGCGTCCTCCATCGGTGGTTTTCCAACGATCGTCGCGTGATAAATCGGGTCTTCCCTGTGCGTTATGTTCGTTATATGAAACACTGGATAAGGCTCAGGGGGCGTGTAGTAGCCAGTGTGGTCTCCAAATGGTCCTTCGATTCTGAGCTCGTCGACTTTAACGTAGCCTTCCAAAACTATCTCAGCGGTCGCTGGAACTTGAAGCTCTACGGTTTCACAGTCCACCATCTCCACTCTCTCCCCACGAAGGAAACCAGCGAAGGCGAATTCGCTTATACCTTCGGGTAAAGGAGCCGTTGCGGAGTAAAGGATCACAGGATCGACACCAATCGCAACTGCAACCTCAAGCTTGTCTTTTCCAAGCTCCGCAACTCGCCTTAAATGCTCGGCTCCGTGCTTATGAATTTGCCAATGCATTCCAGTCGTTTTCCCATCGAATACTTGCATTCTATAGACTCCTGCGTTTAACTCTCCAGTTATCGGATCTTTTGTTATCACAACTGGAAGAGTTATGAACCTTCCCGCATCCTTTGGCCAGCACTTTAGTATCGGGAACTTCTCAAGGCTCTCTGCAACTTTTTCCTTGCAAGGCGCATTTCTAACCTTCTTCGGAGTCATTGCCATCAGATCGCGGAACTTGTCAAAGCTTTTTATAGCATCAAAAATCGACGAGGGACGTTTTTTGATGATTGAAAAGATTTTTTCAGCGATTTCGTCAAAGCTCTTCACGTCGAGAGCCATTAGCATTCTTTTCTCCGTGCCAAACGCATTGGTTAAAACTGGGATCGAGTAGCCCTTGGGTCTTTCGAAGAGCAAAGCCTTGCCACCCTTCTTGACAACTCTATCGGTTACCTCCGTTATCTCAAGAATTGGGCTGAGCTCAGTCTTAATCCTTGCAAGTTCGTTCTCGTTCTCAAGCTTCTCTAAGAACTCACGGAGATCTCGATACGGCATAAAACTAGTGGACTTGGGTATTAAATTATTAGCTCTCTAAAGCTTTCTTCAGAATTCGAACGCCTTCGCTGTAAAGCTCCTCCGCTCTTCTTCTTTCTCTCCCCTCTGCGTAAATCCTTACAATAGGTTCAGTGCCTGAGGGGCGAATGAGGATCCACCCATCCTCAAAGTCTAACCTTATCCCATCGATTTGATTTGCTTCGGGAAACTCTTTTCTAAGCACGGACAAAAGTTTCTCCCTGTTTCTGCACTCTACCTTGCCCTTTATCATGTGATAGCGTGGAATTTCAGCGATTAGCTCACTCAACTTCTTTCCAGTTTCGTCGATGAGCTGAAGAACCTTTGCAATGCTCATCCCACCGTCTCGGGCAAGCAGATGTTCGGGAAATATTAAACCCCCGTTGCCCTCTCCACCAAAGATTGCGTTTTTCTCTATCATAACCTTTGCAACAACCGGAGAACCAACTGCAGTGTAAACGATCTCTCCTCCTGCGTTTTTCACAACATCTTCGACGCAACGCGAAGAAGAGACTGGAGTGACAACAATCCCCTCCTTGCTCTTTTCAACGTAGTATCTTGCCATCAATGCGAGCATCGCATCTTCGGAAACAAATTCGCCTTTTTCGTTGACGAACACAGCTCTATCTGCGTCGCCGTCGTGTGCAACTCCAAAGTCTGCTTTGAAGTCAATAACAGCCTTTTTGAGCAATTCAAGTTCTCTTTCAACTGGTTCAGGATTCCTCACGGGAAATCTTCCATCTGGGTGCGCATTTATACTGTAAACCTCACAGCCAAGAGCTCTAAGGATTTCTGGGCTCGTAAAACAACTTGCCCCATTCCCGCAGTCTACGACAACGCGGTATCTTTTGTTGAGTTCAACTGTTTCTACAATCGCGTTGACATAGCGCTGTATGCAATCATCGTTCACGAGCTTTCCAACTTCGCTCCAATTTGCAATTCTAAACTTCTTGCTCAGATAAATTCTTTCGCTCTCCTCATCCATCTCCCTGAAAAACTCCGCTCCATTCTCTTGAACAAACTTTATCCCGTTGTATTCCCTCGGATTGTGGCTTGCTGTAACAACAACCCCAGGAATCCGATTTTCCTTAGCGTAGAACTGCAAAGCTGGTGTTGGTGCAACTCCGAGATCAATAGCATCGCTTCCAGCGGACATTATTCCAGCAAGAACCGCACTTTTGAGCATTTGGCTCGAAATCCTTGTATCACAGGCTACCGCAATCTCCCCAGGCTTGAGGGTTGCGATGACTCTGCCCAGATCGAGCGCAAGCTCCGCGGTGAGCTCTTCATTCGCAATTCCACGAACACCGTTTGTTCCAAACAAGCTCATAACTCCACCCTAAACATGACTTGGCTCGCAGTCCTTAGTTTTCTCCTTATAGCGGGAAGTTCGTAGAGGTAAATCAAAAGGTTTCCACCCACAATTCGATCGAAACCAAAGGCTTTCTTTATAAACTCGATGTGTGCCTTATCGCGGACAAAAACAACCCTTTCTCCACCAACATCGCACATCTCCAAGATTACCGGGATTCTGAATTTCTTTCGATCCTCTTCGTCAACAAAACTCGCGATGAACTCAAGCTCTTTTGGTTCTATGTAATACTCGTTTCCATCTTTTGCGAGTATCGTCGGATCTTTTTCTTTCATAAGATCCTCGAGAGTCTTCGTAACCGCTGGCATGTGCTTGTTCACGGATTCGATCATCTTGGCGAGGATTTTTTCATTCATCTCAGCACCTCCAATTTAATATCACCTTTACGTATTTTTAAGAGTTCCGAAGCGTTTCCCTCCCTCAAGCTTAGTTCGAGCGTGCCAAAGCTTCCAATCAAGGCTAAAGGCTCGCCTAAGTTAACGTCCTCATAGCACTTTACCATTGGAAACTCTAAGCCAGAGAGGATAAAACCTTTTGCTCCCCTCACAACGCTTGCGGGTATGTTCGTCACTATGTTCCCAAATCTATCCACGAACGCGACTTTTCCAAAGATAACGTTTCCCGCAATTGAAAAATTGAATAACTCGAGGGGCTTTATTTCATCGATCTCTTTAAAATAGCCAAACTCTCTTCTAAGCAAAAGCGCAGTTGCAGGAGCAAAGATATCTCTTCCATGGAAAGTTGCAGAAAGTTCGCCAACGATTTTGGAAATTTTCTCGTCTATTTCGAAAATCCTCACTATCCCGTCTTCTTTTGCAGACGGATAAACTATGCCGTTGTCAGGAGCTACGAAAAAATGGTGCTTGGTTTCAACCACTATCGCCCTTCTTTTTCCACCTACACCCGGATCGACGATTGCGACATGGACTGCGCTCCTAAAGAATCTGTAAGAGTGGTAAAGTAAAAAAGCTCCCTGAAAAACATTCTGTGGTTCTACCGAATGCGTTATATCTACGATTTTTGCCTCTGGAACCAAGCTGAGGATCACGCCTTTCATTACCCCCGGGTAGAAGTCGCCGAAGTCTGTAAGCAATGTGACGAGCATATATGTATTTCTCGCTTAAATTTTTCTTTCTTTGCCTTAAACTCCGAAGGTTATCCTTATCCCATTTCTGAGCGCTGGAGCGAGACCAAAGACGAGAAGGGCGAGCTTTATAAAGTTCTTTAAGTCTTCCTTCTCGTTGGACGTATCTATGAAGTAAAGTATGCCTGCAATGACGACGAACTTCACCAAGGGCAGCGCAATCGCACCAAACGTGTCGACGATAATCGAGGGCAAGACGTGGATTTCCACGTAACCGTGGTATTCGATGCCAATAAATGTGACAAAGCCATCGAGCATGTGCGAGAACATCACAGCAAAACTCAACGAGTTTCTTGTTTTCTGCAGAGCTAAGTAGAACGTTGCTGAAACCGCAACTGCCATTGCCAGACCATAAGGCAAGACAAGCGGGTTCACGACCCTTAGATTGAAAAGAAGCGCAATTGGTATGAGCATCGCAATTAAACCGAGAGCGGAATACGGAATGTAATACTTCTCTCTTGCAAACTTCCTCGCAATTAGGAGCGTTGGAAATGCGAGTAGGAATATTAGGAAGAAGATGAACGGGGACATGAAAACATATGAGGCCGGGGGGTCCAAAAATCCTGCATCTTCAATGACTCTGACAGAAGACCCAAAGATTATGTAAGGAATTGTTGAGAAGACGAATCTCTTGTCGATCGTAAATCTTTTTTCAAGAAACCTGTAGAGCAAGTAAACTGCTACAAGCAGTATTATCGCGAAGGTGATCGTGTTGACGACATTGTAGCCCTCCTTGTAGACAAGCGAGTCGATGTAATACTTCTTTATGAAACCCCAGATGTCCATGGGAAAACTCTTTTAGATTATTAATCTTCCTCTCTCAAGTCGAAGCCCATGTTCCTCAGTATCCTTGCAACCTCTGCATTATATGGAAATCGATCTTCTTCAGCGTATCTCCTCACGAACTCTTCTGCAAGTTGCAAAGCATTTCCATCGACTTCTTCTTGTCTACACAAGTAGATTTGCATTTCAAGGAGCTTGCTTTTAAGCTTGCTGTCGAATTCTTCGCCGTTGCTCGCATCAATTCCTTCCAAAATACCTCGCCAAAACACTACGAGACCCTCACCAAACATCTCCCTATACCTCAATATCTGTTTTCTCGCATACAAATCGTAGATCTTGTGATCTGCAAAAAGCGCTTTGCTCTCGATCCACTTAATTTTTTTTCCAAAAAGCTCGATGGGTTCTTCGAAGAAGAAATCGGGAGTCTTTTGCATCTTAAGCTCTTTCTCAACTTTAAAACTCAGTCCAAGTTGTTTGAGCTTCTCCTCGACTATCTTCTCACCAATTTTCCCGAGAACGGATTGCAACTTGGTTGCTATCGGAGAATACACAAAGTCCGAAGAGACAGATTTGTAAACGATTTTAGAAAGCTCTGGCTCAAGATCCAATGGGTTAATCAGTGCTTTGTTTATCTCCTTGGTTGAAAAATCCATGGCTCTGAGTAAAAGTCGAACCTTCATTACCGGCGTAAGTGTTAGCCACGGAGGAAATCTTTTCTCTACCCTCCAATGCATTAGTATCTCCTCTTTTCTTTCCGCAAAAAGGTGATACTTCCTCTTTACGCTGTCGACCTTTTTCTGTATCAGTATCGAGTGCAAAACGCCCCTTGGTAGGTCGAACTTCTTCAAATCTGCGATTTTATTTAAATTCTTTCTGATCCACAGGTAGTCTTGAAGCGAAACTATCATATCTTTTCACACATCTTTATGTGCATAAGATAGTCATCGATCGCGTAAAGGAGCGATGAAATCTTCGAGGTCTTTATCTCCAAAACTATCTTTTTTCCTTCTGCGTAGCACTTGCACCAATCGGGATCGTCTAAGCTAAGAGCTTTTGCTATTTTTTCCGCCTCTTCGCTCTCTATTTCTACGCGAGCATAGCACAACAAAGTCGATCAACCTCTTTCAAAAATTCCTCGATGTTCTCCCTCTTTATATTTGCTCCTGCCGCTACCCTGTGTCCTCCACCAACACCGTTGACTCTAATCGCAGATAAGCGCATGACTTCTGCCAAGTCCAGCCTTCGAGCCAATTTTTCAGTCGTTCTCGCCGAAACTTTCACGTTCCCATCTTTTTTTATGTTCAAAACTACGAGCGGTTTATCAGGCATGAGATAGCGTGAAAAAACCGTTGCTATTGGACTCGTCGATGGTGCATCGTCCATAACCAAATAACGGATGCAAAATCCCTCCCTAACCTCTCTTCTCTTCTTAACGAGTTCTTCCAATATCTCGCGTTTGAACTTTTCCTCGATCTCGATTCCCTCTTTCATGGCTTTTTCATCACCCAGAAGTATGCTGAAAGCTATGCTCGTTGCGCCAATTCTTCCACAGGAATTTATTATGTCCACGAGAGAATTCGAGTTTTTTACCAACAAGTTGTCGACAACAATCCTTTTCCCGATTATCTGCTCAAAAACTCCTTCGTAAGCGCCGAGCTTTAAAAGTCTGAGAGCTATAGCATCCGCAAGTTTTTGTATTTCTCTCAAGCTTAGATCATCGACCTCCTTATCTTCGATGCCCAATTTTTTGAGAAACTCTTCCAGCTCTTCTTCCTTACCATAAAAGTCCAAATAAGGCTCAAGGCTCCTCGAAAGTGATTTTGAAAGTTTTCCTGAAGGTAAACTTATCCCCGGACGAACTTCCAAACACTTCGCTTCGATTCCCTCCATCAAGATTTCTTTGTTAAGTCCAACGAACTTCTGCTTGTCACCAATCGCTCCAAGTATTGCGAGAGAGGCAAGATCTTTGTTGTCTCCCAACTCTCTGGCAAAGATATATGCAACACCGCTCGCAGAGACCTCATAGGTGCCGTCGATCCCAGAGAGGTGCGGATTCATATGAACGAGGGCTTTCTTTGGCTTTATCTCACCATCAGGCTTGTGATGATCCAAAATTATCACATCAGAGTTAAGAGAGGAGATTTTCTCACTGTAACCGCTCCCCATGTCTACGAAAATTAAGAGCTCATCGTTCTCTGGCTCGAAATCATTTAAACCCTTTAGAAAAGAGATTTGAAAATCCTTGTCTGCTCTGAGCAAAGCCTTTGCTACTATTGCACCTCCAGCGATGCCGTCTGCATCGTAGTGTGTGTAGATCCTTGCGAACTTATGCTTCGAAACCAAGCTTGAAGCCTTCTTTGCAAACTCTTTAATTGCTGAGCCCGAACTCGTCATGCACCACTCTTACCGCGTTGATTCCGTCCTCTGACTTTACAGCAAAGGAGACGTTGTATTCCGAACAGCTTTGGCTTATCATGATTACGTTTATCCCATTTCTACCCAAAGCCGAAAAGATCTTTCCGGCAACCCCTGGGGTTCCAGCCATTCCTGCACCAACAGCGCTCACAACTGCTACGTTTTCGATCTTCGAGACCTTTATGACTCCGTTTTCCATTTTCTTTAAAGCCTGATAAGCTCTCCCCAAATCCTTTAAATCGACTACTATGGACAAACTTAGCTCAGAAGAACTTTGAGAAACCATTATAACGCTCACCTTCTCATCCGCGAGGATCTTAAACACCTCAGCCATGATCTCCGCAAAATCGAAGCCCGCGCCACTGATGCTAACGATAGCAGCTTTTTGGATCAAACTAAGAGCTTTGACAACATCTTTAATCTCTTTTGTGTCCCCACATATTACTGTTCCATCGAAATCTGGATTAAAAACGTTCTTTATCCTCACTGGAATATTTCGCCTCATTACTGGAATCAAAGCAAGTGGGTGCAAGATCTTCGCTCCAAAGTGCGAAAGCTCCATAGCCTCCTGATACGAAATCTGAGGTATGAATTTTGCATTCGGAACGAATTTGGGGTCGCAGGTCATTATACCGTTCACTTCCTTCCAAAGCCATACCTCGTCTGCGTTCAAAGCTGAAGCGATTATCGTTGCGGTGTAATCGCTACCGCCCCTTCCAAGGGTTGTGATGCTACCATCGTCCGCACAGCCAATGAAACCCGTAACAACTGGGACCGTTTTCTTGATCTTCAGCAAAGGTTCCAGTCGAGTCTTTATTAGCTCATAAACCCCAGGCAAAGGCTTTGCCCTTCCGTAATTTCTGTCTGTCAGAATTCCGGCGTCGCAGCCAGTCAAGGCTACGGAATCTACACCAAGCGATAGAAGGGCTCCAGAGAAAATCGGAGCAAGAAGTCTTTCCCCGAAGGAGACTATGTAATCCTCGCTCCTCTTTGTAAGCTCTCCTAAGTAGCTTATTCCAAGTAAAACTTTCTCCAACTCGTCGAACATTTTTTCCAATGCGTTTATAACCCTATTCTTTATCTCTTCTGATCTTACAGCGGTTTCGACCGCTTCGTAGTGCTTTTTCATCATATCTGCTAAGAAGAGCTTGATAAAACCAGCAGAAGGTTCAGAACTGCATTTCTTCGCAGCGTTTAGAAGAGCATCGGTAACCCCAGCCATTGCAGAAACTACTACTACGATTTCGTTTCCATTTGCAAATTTCTTAACGAGATTAGCGCTATGGAGTATGTTTTCACCATCCTTGACGCTTACTCCTCCGAATTTCATTACGATTCTCATATCTCGCAGAGTTTGCCTTAGAAATATAAACCTGTCGAACGCTGAGTAAAAAAGAAAGTTATATTTACCCCCCACTTGGAGTCCCCTCAGGGTTTGTATGGAGCTCTCTAAGGTTAACTTCTACAGATGGAGATACGACGCCGGATTTGAGCAAAAGCTGATCTTAGCATTGACGTTAGCAGTTTTCACAGGACTTTGTGCCCAGCTTAGAATTTACCTCCCATGGACACCAGTTCCGATAACTATGCAGACTTTTGCGGTCTTTCTTAGCGCAATTCTGCTTGGTAGGAACTGGGGTGGCATATCACAAGCGCTTTACGTTGCTATCGGAGCCCTTGGTGTTCCGTGGTTCGCAGGGATGAAGGGTGGATTCGCAGTTCTCCTTGGCCCAACGGGTGGTTACCTCCTTGGCTTCATAATCTCAGCGTTCTTCGTTGGTTACCTCATCGATCGCTACATCGCATCAAGGTTTTTCGTAACTCTGTTCCCGATTTTGCTCTTCGCAAACTTCGGAATAATCCATGGTCTTGGGTGCCTTTGGCTTTATTCATGGCTAACTGCAACAGGGCAAAGCGTTACGATCTTTGAAGTCCTCATAATGGGCTCCATACCCTTCGTTCCCGGCGACTTGGCAAAGATCTTCATGGCGTCTGCAGTTGGGAGACTGATCACACCAAAGATCGCATACAACGGCGAAGTCGATGCTGGAAAAAGGTATAGGCTTTTCTGATTAAAATTATTTTTAAAATTGATTTTTTTGACTCTTGAGATACTCGTCCTTAGCGTTTATCACCATTGTTGGTAGCGAGGAATTTTCGAACCTCTTTCCTCCAAAAAACAGATTTAGTCCCCCGCCCCTAACTCTTCTGGCTCTTTGCTGTTAAGACGTAAAAACCAAAGTCTAACTTTTAGTTGAGGGTAACGCTCTAAAATCCTCTTCTTTGCTTTTTTCATATCCTCCAGCTGAGCATGTAACTCCTGCTCTTTCTGAAATCCCGCAAGTCGATAGGCGCCACAGTCTTCGTGGTGAACGACGTAGACTTCTCTAATTTTATGGAGCTCTACCGCTAAACGCACTAAGTCTAAGATTTTTTGATCAAGCTCTTTACTTGCTCCAGGAAAGCATATCAAGTCGTATCGTCCCTCTAAACCGATGTCATTAAGCCAAGCATACATTGGCGCCTGAAAACGGTAATCCATACATGCTATAACCAAGGCTACGCATTCCTTAGCTGCCATAGGCAATCCCATAGCTATTACTACTTTTAAAATATAAAACTTTCTAAATCAGTATCGTTCTCAAATTTAGCTCATCTCAGGTTCACTTTCCGCCCTGTTGCAACGTAAACCACGGACTCGCATATGTACGTTGCGTGGTCTGCAATTCTTTCGAGATATCTCACAACCAGAACACTGGAAATCGTGCACCTCGTAATGGTTTCCGTTCTTTCGACCAACTTGTCGAAGAAGTTGAAAAACAACTCATCGACTTCCCTCTCCATTTGCGCTATTTTTCGGTGAGTCGTGGATCGTATTTTTCAAGAGAGTCTACGCTCAATCTGACCATTTCCAAAGCTTTTTCGCTCATATCTTCGATGTATGAAGTTATCCATGCGTCGCAGTATTTCACCCCTCCCAACTTTTGATTTGCAAAGGATATTTCGAGCGCATACCCTCCAAAACGAACGAAATCGTATGCGATCTTCATGTAAGACTTGATCTTTCTCAGATCTGATGCAACTGGTTGAAACCTTGCGATCGACTCAAAAGCCCTGTCCTCGACCTTTTCAAACATCGAGAGGAGCTTGTCCGATATTCTACGAATTTCATCGTATGAGCATACGTTTTCAACGCATTCCTCAACCGCTTTGGAGATAGCTCGGTAAGCGAGATCCCCCATCTCCTGCAGGAGTTTTCGAAACTTCTTCAAGACCGAAATCTATCATTCTCTTCATTTTTCCACCTCATCCAAACTCTCCAGTTAGGTATTTTTCCGTCAGCTCATTCTTTGGATTCTCAAAGATTTGCTTCGTTGTGCCATACTCTATCAGTTCCCCAAGGTAGAAGAATGCGGTGTAATCTGAAACTCGCGCTGCCTACTGTATGTTGTGCGTTACGATTACGATCGTATAATCTTTTGCAAGCTCTCTTATAAGGTTTTCAATCTTCGCAGTCGATACTGGATCCAACGCAGAGCATGACTCGTCCATGAGCAAAACTTCTGGTTCGATTGCTAAAGCTCTTGCTATGCATAACCTTTGTTGCTGTCCTCCAGATAAACTTGTCCCCGCCCTTTTTAAATCCTCTTTAACTTCATCCCAAAGACCCGCAAGTTCTAAGCTTCGTTTAGCAACCGCATCGAGGATCTTCCTGTCCTTAATTCCGTTTAGCTTCAAGCCAGCTACAACGTTGTCGTAGATGGACATCATTGGAAATGGGTTCGGTTTCTGAAAAACCATGCCGATCTTCCTTCTTATCATCACGGGATCCACTTTTTTGTCGTAGATGTCAATGCCGTTGAAAAGAACTCTTCCAGAAACCCTTGCATCTGGGTTTAACTCGTGCAATCGATTGAGGCATCGGATGAAGGTCGTTTTTCCACAACCAGACGGTCCTATGATAGCAGTTACAGCTTTTTCTTCTATTTTTATATTTATGTTTTGCCAAACTAAGCGTTTAAGTTTTCAACCTCGATCTTCGGTGCCATCAGTATCCCCTCCCCACGTAGGCTCTGACGATGAAGTTTATACTTAAAACAAGCATTATGAGCACGAGCGCAGATCCCCCAAGGCAAG
>JBKBUO010000127.1:0-508 GCA_046290005.1 Archaeoglobaceae archaeon
CCAGTTGTTTGGAAGAGGGGTAAGGCTTAAAGGTAAAGGAATGTCCTTAAAAAGAAGTGGTGAGAATTTACCAGTTCAGCTTTTAGAGACGCTCAATGTTTATGGAATTAGGGCTGACTATCTAAATAAGTTCCTTGAGGCAATAAGGCGCGAGGAGGTAGAGTTTGAGACTATTGAAATACCTGTAAAGCCTCAACACGAGGATAAATGGAAGACCCTTTATACCCTCTCCAAACCAGAAAAGAGGTTTGAAGAAGAGGAGATTTTAAGGTTAGAGATTGACGATAGGATTTATTATACCGTTGACCTTCTGCCAAAGGTATCAATATATTCGGCAAAAGAGAGAAAAGAGGAAGGGATAAAAGAGGAGAAGATAAAGCCGGAAGTTGAAAAGATGCCATTTCCAAAGGATACTGTAGATTTACTTGATTGGCAAAGGATTTGGCATGAAATTCTTGAATTTAAAGTGCAGAGAGGTTATTGGAATTTGGTTTTTGAGAGGGATACG
>JBKBUO010000013.1:0-10707 GCA_046290005.1 Archaeoglobaceae archaeon
CCTTGTGCTTCGTCGAGAAAGCTTAGGATTGCAAAGATGAGCGGAATTAGGGTTGTAGAACTTGTTAAAGAGAACATAAGACCTTTGGACTTTGTGAACGAGAAATCCTTTGAAAATGCGATAGCGATGGACATGATAATCGGTGGATCAACGAACACCGTACTCCACTTGCCAGCGATTGCAAACGAAGCTGGTATAAGACTTGATCTCGACAAATTCGACGAAATAGGCAGAAGAACACCGCACATGGTTCTCCTCGATCCAGCGAGCAAAGATACGGTTGTTGACTTAGACGAAAGTGGTGGTGTTCCGATGATAATCAAGAAGGCGAAAGAGTTTTTCAGCAACGAGTTAACGGTAAGCGGTAAAAGATTGTATGAGATCGCGGAAAGAGCTGTTCTTAGGGGTAGAGACATAATAATGGCAGAGAAGCCATACAGAAAAGAGGGTGGAATTGCAATCTTGAAGGGTAATTTGGCTGAAAGAGGTGCAGTGATTAAAGCTTCCGCTGTCAAAGAAGAGATGCTGAGATTCAAAGGGAACGCGAAGGTTTACGACAGCGAAGAGTTGACTTTGAAGGCAATTCTCAACCGCGAGATCGAAGAAGGTGATGTGGTGGTAATTCGATACATGGGTCCAAAAGGCGCTCCGGGGATGCCAGAGATGCTTTTGCCAACCGCTGCGATTGCTGGAATTGGATTACAGAGGGTTGCTTTAGTCACAGATGGTCGTTTCAGCGGTGCGACTCGTGGCCCTTGCATCGGGCATGTTTCTCCGGAAGCAATGGAGGGTGGAAACATAGCTTTGGTTGAGAACGGCGATAAGATCGAGATCGACATACCTGCGAGAAAGATTAACGTTGATTTGAGCGAAGAAGAGCTTGAAGAGAGAAGGAAGAAATGGAAAGCTAAGGAAAGAGGACTTCGTGGATACTTGGCGAGGTATACAAAGCTTGTAAGTTCCGCAGACAAGGGCGCGGTGCTGGAAAACTAAAAAATTTTTAACCTTTTGTTACGCCCATTGGAATTAGCTTTGCAACAAGCGTTGAAATTCCCGCTCGATGCACCACGTCAACAACGTCTTCGCTTAGCTTATAGGCTTCTGGCGCTTCTTCGGAGAGTAGGCCTTTTTCCGCCGATTTAACGTAAATTCCCCTCTTCTCCAAGTTCTGCTTCACCACGTTATCTCTCATCCTTCTCTTAGCTTCTGCTCTGCTCCAAACTCTTCCGCTTCCATGACAAGTGCTTCCAAAGGTTTCTTGCATCGCTTTTTCGGTGCCAACGAGAACGTAACTCGGTGTCCCCATACTTCCCGGAATCAGCACGGGTTGACCAACGCTGCGATAAACCGCGGGAACTTCACTTCTTCCCGGTCCAAAAGCCCTTGTAGCGCCTTTTCTGTGAACGCAAACCCTTAGCTTTTTACCATCGATGTTGTGCTCTTCGAATTTTGCTATGTTGTGTGCAACGTCGTAAACGACTTCTAAGCCAAGGTCTTCCTCGCTCATCTTGAAAACTTTTCCAAAGCTTTCTCTGACCCAGTGAGCTATTATTTGCCTGTTGCACCAAGCAAAATTCGCGCTTGAAGCCATTCCTGCGAAGTAATCCTCGCCTTCCTTGCTCTTTATTGGAGCGCAGGCGAGTTGTCTGTCTGGCAGAGATATGTTGTATTTTCTCACAGCTCTGTCTAAGACTTCAAGGAAATCCGTGCAAACCTGGTGCCCTAAGCCACGGCTTCCACAGTGGATCATAACGGTCACAGTCCCCTCTTCAAGACCAAAGACTTTTGCAACGTCTGGATTGTAAATCTTTTCCACGTACTGCACCTCCAAGAAGTGATTTCCGCTACCAAGGGTTCCGAGCTGGGTTCTGCCACGATCTCTCGCTTTTCTGCTAACAACTTCAGCCCTCGCTCCAGGCATTGCACCATTTTCTTCGCACCTCTCCAAGTCCTCTTTGTATCCATAGCCGTTTTCCAAAGCCCACTTCGCTCCTAAGACGAAGATCTCATCGAGTTCCTTGTCCTTCAAAGTAATCTTTCCCTCGCTACCCACTCCTGATGGAACTGCGACAAAAAGCGCGTCGATGAGTTCCTTTATCTTTGGCTTGACCTCTTCGACCTTCAAATTGCTCCTGAGCAATCTAACTCCGCAGTTTATGTCGAACCCAACCCCGCCGGGAGATATTACTCCCTCTTCAACATCGAAGCCAGCTACACCACCGATTGGAAAACCGTAGCCAACGTGAACATCCGGCATCACTAAAGATGCAATCTTTATCCCAGGCATCGTTGCAACGTTCGCAGCTTGCTCAACTGCATCTTTCTCGAGATCCTTCATCAGCTTCCTGCTTATGTAAAAGTAGGCTGGAACACGCATTCCTCTCTTGTAGTCCTTATTGAGCTCCCATTTGTAATCCGTGATCTTCTTCAGAACGTCTTCCATGCAACAACTCCTTTCTTGGATTTATATCCCTTTCTCGAAGTTGCTAGATTTCGCCACTTCAATCCTCGTCTGAGTCTACTACCAACCTCTTGAAATGCTCGGGCACGAAATTCGTCGCGTCGATTCCAAGGGCTTTGCAAAAGTTGTAGACCATTATATATCCCGCAAGATGAAATGGAGCTTCCTTAAGCTCAATGTCTCTCTCCATGCTCGCTATACAAGGATAAGCGCATTGATGCTGGTGCACCTCCTTGTAAAGCTCTTCGAGCTTCTCTATAACGAAACCACGCATCTTCTTTGCAACGTAGTAGGCAGAGCCACATGGATCGTTTTCCAAGACCTTTACCTTCGCAATGGTATTGCCTTCTAGCTCAGCCCAAAACTTGGGGCGAGATATCGCGAAGGTTTTGTAAAAACTCGATACCCACTTTCCCTTTGGTCTCAAAGAGCAAAAGGGCTTTGGTGAGGTGAACTCGATTCCGAACTCAGCACAGATCTTTGCCATTTGATTTCTCAAACCCGGAGAACACCATTTTTGATCACAAGCCGGGATTAAAAGCGCTTTAAATTCCCCGAGGTTTGGTAGAGAAACGATGATATCTGGGTGGACGTTTATTGCAATTAAGAGATCGCAAGAAAAATTGGGAACGACTTCTTGCGGGTTTTCAACGTAAAGCCCGAGGAGAGACGGTTCGGGTATCTTTAAAGCAAACGCGATGTTAGAAGAGAAATCGTAGTCTTTACAGTAGTCACAAAAATCGACACCACAAGCTCCAAATCTCGCGCAGAGCCTTGGAAAAGCGATGTTGCAGAGAAATCGTTCCCCGAATTTACCGCTGTAGATTAAGCCAAGATCCATCAAAAATTAAAAAAGGTTTTAGTATTTCCACTCGATAACCTGGATGTAGGGCACCTTCTCGAAAGTCCAGTTGCCAGTCTTTGCGTCGTATTTGCTCAGCAAGAAGCACTTCCACTCTTTGTCGTTGAGATCTGGATAGTCCGTTCTGTAGTAGTAGCCTGGCCATCTCGTCTCTTTCCTTTCGAGCATGTGCCTTACATGCGCTTCCGCAGTCCAGACTCTGTGCACAAGCTCCCAGGCTCTCATCAGTTCGTGCAAGTCTCTTGCGGCGAGCTTCTCGAGGTCTTCCTTCAGGAATTGAAGCAGTTCGAGTGCTCTCTTGAGTAGTTTCTCGTTTGTCTTGTACATCGTCGCAATACCGGCTGCGTATTCGTCCATGATCTTCTGCAATCTAACGAGTCCTTGCCATGGTAGTATGTAGTTCGGGTTCACGGTTTCATCAGTCGAGAGCTTTTGATTCTCCATGAACGTTACCATTGGCTGGAACACTTTCTTCTTGAACTCTTCAGCTTCTTTCATGTCTACCGCTGGATCTGGTTTCTGTTCAACGATGTATTTCACCGCAGCCTTAGCAGAAATCCTCCCTTCTGTGAACGAACCGCTTGAGAACTTGTGCGGATTCGCTCCAGCGCAGTCGCCGATTGCGAATAGCCCTTTGACTGTGGTCATCCTGTTGTATCTAAATGGGAAGAACTTCGCATACTCCTCTGGTATCAAGTCGCTTGGTCCGCAGACCCAGAAACCAGCTTCACCGCTGTGTGAACCCATGATGTATGGCTCTGCAGGCATTGCTTCGCTCGGCTTTTCTTGTGGATCGATGTTCTGCGCTGCCCAGAGCAAAGCCTGGCTGATTGTCATGTCCAAGAAGTCTTCGAACGCCTCATCGTATATGTGCTTCAGCTTCTTCTTGTCACCGCCCGCAAGCTCGGCCATCGCCTCTTCGGTGTGCATGTATATTGGATGCTTGCCCTCCATGATCTCAAGCATCACTTGGTGATTTCTCAACGGTGTCGGCGTTGGAACCGCTGAGCCGTATGGCTTATAATTCTCGAGTTCAGCCTTTCTCGTTTCAATGTAGAGCTCTCCATACGCATTTTTCGCCTTGCACTTGAAGAAGAGGAACCAAGCTCCGACTGGTCCATAGCCGTCTTTGAATCTGAACGGAATGAAGCGGTGCTCAAACTGCGTAAGCATCGCTCCAGCCCACATGCCCATTGCGTACCCGCTTCCAGTGTCGAAGATTGCATACCAAGTTCTTCCAGCGGCTTCACCAACGCTCCTTGGTCTGAAAAGAAGCGTTGCGCCACCAGTTGCAAGGATCACTGCCTTGGCTTTGAATATGTAATACTTCGGCTCTCTCACGCTGAATCCAACCGCTCCAGCGACTCTGTTCGGATCCTTTGTGTCCATCAGAAGTTTCACGATGAAAACGCGCTCATAGATGTTTTGCTCTCCGACAGCCATCTTTGCAGCTTCTGCAATGATCGGCTTGTAGCTCTCTCCATGGATCATTATCTGCCACTGCCCTTCACGCACATACTTGCCTTGCGGAGTCTTCCAGATTGGCAGACCCCACTTCTCGAATAGATGTACAGTTCCATCTACGTGTCTCGCATAATCTGCGACCAAGTCTTCCCTTGCCAATCCCATCATGTCCAAGGTTACGTAGCGAACGTAATCTTCGACCGTGTTCTTCCTCTCGCTCCTTCCGGTGAGGTCGAGATAAGTGTTTATAGCTGAGAGACCTTGCGCAACCGCGCCACTTCTTTCAATCGCAGCCTTCTCAACCAAGGTAACCTTAAGCCCAGCAAGCTTCGCCCAGTAAGCAGCCTCGTATGCAGCACCGCATCCAGAGAATCCGCCACCAATGATCAAAATGTCCGTCTCTAAGACTTCTGTCTTAACATCCTCGGGCTTGTAAAGCTCATACTTCTTCGGCATGTATACCATCTAAACCACCTCACGCTTTCTTCTTGGGCTTGTAAAGCTCATTCAGCCCAAGAATTGTAGGTTCACCAGACAGCAACTCGGTCTTCAAAGCATCCATCGTTGGTTCTGGGAAGCCGTCAAATGGTTTTATCGAGCCCCAGGGCGTAGATCTTATCGGGAACTTGAAGCGCAGAACCTTCCCATTCCTGTACTTTATAGTCCACATTATGTCGCCAGTTCCGCGCATTGGCACGCAGCTCGCGCCAAGGGGCGAATAGTCTACGTAGCCCCTCACGTCAATTGCTCCCTGGGGGCACATTTTAACGCAACTATAGCACTCCCAGCACATGTCTGGCTCTCTGTTGTATGCTTTCATCTTCTCCTTGTCCAACACCATCAGGTCGTTGGGGCAGATGTATTGGCACGCGGTTCTCTCCAACGCCTTACAACCGTCGCACTTATCCGGGTTTACAAAACTCGGCATATTTCCACCTCATCCACCTTTCACGAGTAAAAAAATTTAAACTTTACTCTTTTATTCCACCTCCGGCGGTGGAATGTACTCATCTTCCTTCTTCGCAGCATCTTGGATCTCCGAAACCCTCGCAAGGACATTATCAATGATGTCCAAAGATTTTGCCTTGATCATCTCCTCGAACACAGCCCTTCTGAAGGCTACTGGAACATCTTCGATGTATCCTCTCGAGTCGATTCTCGCCTTATCAAAGGCTTTTAGGACTTCTTTCGACTTTTCTTCTGGAACTGGGACTGCGATCATCTTCAGCGCTCCACCGAACATGTCCTTTATCTCCTTCTCAAGTGGTGTTCCCTTGATTTTTTCCATCCTCTTCTCGTCGATTATAACCCCTATGAAGTGTGGCATACGATCACCTCACACCTTTGGAATCTCGAGAGGTGGAACGTCAACCTCGAGCTCCTGCGCTTTCAGCTTCAGATACTTGTTGTTCACAAACGGGTATCCGTAGACTTTCCACCACTTCACTATTACCTTGTAGACTTCTGGTCTGAAGATAACGTTCGGTGGGAAGATTCCTTCTGAGACTATTCCCCTGACAAAGCTTCCGCTGAACTTCTGCTTCTCCTTGCTGTGTCCACAGGTTTCACTGTAGGCAACTTCACCGCACTTTGGACAATACCAGAACTCCGCCATGTTCTGCGGTAGTATCTTGAGCCCGTAGTCGACTTCGTTCGGTGGAGCTTCGAATCCAAAGCTTGGGATTCCCTTGGTCCAGAGAATCTGCGTGGCATATATGTCGTAGTATTCACCAACTGCTGCGTGATCGCGACCGAACATGTGGTGCGTGCATCCCATGTTCTGCCTTATAACGCCGTGCAACAGCGATTCAATTGGGTTGCCATAGCGCATGTCCCAGAGCGTCATCGTAACAATGTGCCTCTCCGGCTTTATGTAGCCGTATTTGTTAACCGCTTCATGTCCTTCTAAGATTGCCTCGTCTGGATAATCGCCCTTTCTCTTCGCACCGATTATAGCGTTGACAAGGATTCCCCCACAAGGCTCAACGTCCCCTGTGAAAGCGGCGCATTTCATCAGCATCTCGTGCCCAACGTGAGGAACGTTCCTCGTCTGGTGAGCAATGCAGGTTCTCCACTTCTTCACGTTCTTTATTACATCTCTACACTTCGCAGGTGGGAACCAGAATCGATCATAGGGTTCCTTAAACTTTGGTTCGTTGATTATCGTGTATTTTCCAGCGAAGATCACGGGCTGGTGGAATTTGTAGATCACGTAGCCCGGGTGCTTGTCGTCGAATGGCTGGCGGACTACTTCCGGATTCTTTTCTGGTGTTCCAAAGGTTCTCGTTGCAACGTCTTTTGGATCTATCCTGTAGATCTCCTCAATGTCGAGTGTTGCGAATGGTTGCCCTTTCAGCGTTAGGAGTAATCTATCTCCTTCTTTAACTCCAAGAGCCTTGTAATCTTCTTCGCTTACATCGAAGAGGATTGGATACGGGAAAATCCACTCGCTCAGCAATCTTCTTTCTTTGAGGACCCTCTCAAGTTCTTCTCTGACCATCGAACCCTCTAAAGGACTAAAGAAGCCGTAGCAGACAGACATTATCTCTCTATACACGTGCCTTATGGGGACACCTTTTGCATCCACTGTTGGCTTAAGCTCGAACCTAACACAGCCCGCAGCGAGTTTTTCTGCCCTGCCTTTGTTTTTAACGACTCTATCAACAAGTTTTCCACCGTGTGGCGGGGGAATTCTAAGCAGTGCCATCAAGACACCTCCAAACTCTTTTTTGCTTGGGATTATATAAATCTTTCGAAGAATTATTCAATGATTAAAAGTTCGAAACCCACGAACGGCGATTTTTTAAAAAAAGTGGTAACTCGTCAATCTTTTAAGACCAACAATTCTCTCCTAAGGCTTTTCGATTTTTTCAAACTTCTTCACAATCGCAACTCCACGGATCCTTTCCCAACTCTTCTCAATCTCTTTGACTACAATTCGCTTTTTGTAAAGCGGTGCATCGAGAACAAGTGTCTCGTATTCCCCACCTTCACCCGCCAAGTTTATTCTTATCTTCTTAGCAACCTCTTTTAGATCTTGGACGCATTTTTCATCAATTCTTCTGCCAAGAAACCTTTCATCAAGCCCCATTGCGGAAACGCTTACAATGATTGCTTCGAAATTTTTTGCAACTTCTTCGAGGATCTTCTCTTGATCTTCGCCCCAAAGCGGGGCGAGTAATTCTAAACCAAGATCATCGCAGATCTTCTTAATTCTCCTAAGCTGATAATTCGAAGCAATCGCTCCGCAACAAATCGCATCGATCTCAAGTGATGAGATTCCCTTCTCAAGCTCCTCAACCTCTTTTTCTTCAACCCCGGAGACCAAAACTTTACGCAAGGGCAAGCCAAGGCAGTCTGCGATTGCATCGACCATGTGGAGGTTTACGGTGTGGAACATGAAAGAATCTGCTTTTCTCGGGACTGCAGTAACGAGCGTTATCTCTCCAAGCTTCGCAACTCTATGCAACGCCAGCATCGAGTCTTTTCCGCCAGACGTGAGCAAAGCAATTCTCATAACAACTCTACTCTCATCCCAATCCTCTCTTCCATCGCCTTCTCATATGCTATTTTCGCAACCGCAATGTCTTGAATTGCCAAGCCAGTTGAGTCAAAGATCGTGATCTCATTACCTTCTCTACCCTTCTTAATCCCCGCAACGATTTCACCGAGCGTTGCGTATACGTCTTCTCTGCGTATTATTCCAGTAGAGTGTGCAACGTTAACTTCTCCGCCGTGCAAAGCTTGTTCGAGATCGTCAACCACGATCTTCGCCCTCTTTAGTATTTCTATCTCCAGCTCTTGCTTCCCCGGTGCATCTGCTCCGATTGCGTTTATGTGAACCCCCTCCTTTATCCAAGCGTTTTTAACCACTGGTTTAGTCGAGGGGGTGGATGTGATCAAAACGTCGCAATCACAAGCTTCGCTCGCTTCTGTTAACTTACAATCGAAACCATTTTTCTCGCAAAACTCCTTGAATTTCTCACCAGCTTTCTTATTTACATCGAAAGCTTTAATGGTTTCTGGCTCAAAAAGCTCCTTCACTGCAAGGAACTGAAAAGTCGCCTGTTTTCCGCAACCAATAAATCCGAAGACCTTGCTGTCTTTTCTTGCAAGGTATTTCATTGCAACGCCACCACCAGCACCGGTGCGGAGCGAAGTAAGGAAAGTCGCATCCATGACTGCGAGTGGGAAGCCGTTGGATGGATCGCTAAGGACGTAGACAGCCATAACTGTCGGAAAACCTTTTTCTGGGTTTTTTGGATGGGAGTTTACCCACTTAACACCAGCGTATCCCATTAACGCCGAGGGCATCGCCCTAAAATCGCCCTCTTCAAGGGTCAAGTAAACTTTTGGTGGCATCAGAGCTTTTGAAATTGCATAAAGTCTGAAAGCCTCTTCGACTGCTTTTATAGCTTCTTC
This sequence comes from Archaeoglobaceae archaeon, assembly GCA_046290005.1. GTDB lineage: Archaea > Halobacteriota > Archaeoglobi > Archaeoglobales > Archaeoglobaceae > WYZ-LMO2. Next base: position 9,210 of record JBKBUO010000013.1, read on the forward strand.
CATCGTCACAAGAGACTCGATCTCCTTTCGAGTTAGAATGAGCGTTTCCATGCTCCATTTTCTCCACAACATATTTAAAGCTTTTTTAACCACTTAAACCATGCAGAGGATGAAAGAGCTCGACTTCAGGGCGCGTAAGGAGGAGTGGATGAACGTTTTTCTTGAAGATGGGACGGTGATAAGGTTTAAGTCTGTTCTAACAAGAGTATTTGACACTGGACAGAGAGATACGCTTGGAGAACCGATTTACAGAATTGACAGCCAAAACGTAGTCGTTGCCAAATCTCCCGAAGAGCTTCGTGGGCAACCCTCAGAATTCGTGCCACCGATACAAGAAATAGCAAAGAAGAGAAAGCCAACGGTTGTTAAGATCAAGGCAATTGTTGGCGAAGACTGGAATGAGTACGAGCTCGAGGACGGTAGCGTGATAAGAACAAAGACCGTAATAACCAAGGTTCTCAGACTTGACGGCTACTTCGATCCATATGGGAATCCTGTTTACGTTGTTCAATCGCAGATGATCGTCGCAACCTAAAACTTCGACTTTCGCCTGACTTCGATTGCAACGCCTTTCTTCGCTTCAATCATCTCTTTTCCATGCATCCTTGCAATTCCAACGCCGTAAAGTTGCGAATTGTAGAAAACGACGACATCGTTTGGGCGAATTTCCTCGTCCGCTTTTTCTACACCAGCGCAGAATATCGTTGAAGTTGGCTCAAACTCCGCGATTTTCACAACGTAATCCCCAGATTTCAGAACTTCTCTTGCAAACTCGCCGTATATGTCAAGGTTCCCGTATTTCAAATCGAATCTTACAATCCTTTCTTTCCTAAAAAGCTCGATTTCTGGATATCTTCCCTTCACAACTCCCTGGGCTTCGATCCCAAACTGATACCTCGACGCATGCAAGAACATTTCAGCAAATAGATCGAAGTTTTCGTAGCCTTCAAGCTCCTTTTTAAGTCTTTTCAGCGCATTTTCGCTTAAAATTTCTCCTTCTGCAGTGAAAACAACTTCAAAGTCTTTTAATGCTCTCTCAACCACCCTTTTATAACCTCCTTCAACGTGCGCAACTATCTTCTCAAAGTCTCCTTTCTCCACGAATTTTCTAAGCCACTTTGCCACAAAGTCCACTTCCTCCTCGCTCCAATGTCCAGTCACCGGCGTGTCGTAGTTCACTGCAGGATATAGGAGCTCGAACTCCCTCGGAACGACGAGAGGAGAGGAGATTATGATTTCGTTTACGTTAACCTTGACTGCGCTCCTTATAAATCGATGCGTTTTTGAAATCAGATAGGGTTTCTTAGCTGTGCATGGGAGCAAGAGCAACGCTTTCGTCTTTGGCCTGTAGCACTCCAAAGCCTTCTGGAAAAAGTATCTTACCTCGAATCTGTTAACACTTTCTTGTGACGTGAAGTAAAGCCTCGATCTTCTAAACCTTGGAAAGCAGTTGTTCTCTTCAAAGTCGGAAAATCTGAGTAACGCAGTCAACTCTGGG
>JBKBUO010000013.1:10804-26472 GCA_046290005.1 Archaeoglobaceae archaeon
GGCTTAGCTTAGACTTTGCTTCGACGTAGTTCCTCAGATTTTCTTCAGCAATTAGAATTCTGCACTTTTCAACTTCTTGCCTTAAAACTTCACTGTTGTGTCCTGCAACGATCTCATAGATTTCCTCTTTCGTTAAATCCTTTGTTTTTTGACTCTTGCAATATTGACAACTGCATGGAAACTCTTCGAGCTTTTCAACGCTGAGCTCTAAATCCCCGAAGAAGTAAAATCCGTTGTAAGCCTTTGCAATTGCCATCAAGTTGTCCACAAGATCTGCACCGAGGTAGATCAGTGTAGAGACGTTTAAAGGGGTTGCAAATGCAACGACAAAGATCGCCTTTGTTCCGCGAAGTTCCGAAAAAGCATCGCTTATCTCTCTTGGCATCATAGCGGATAACCCAGTTAAAATCGCAACCTCGTTTTTAGGCTTCATCCTTTCGTATATCTCTGGGAATAGCTTTTTGATCGCATAAGGTGCTTTTCCAAAGTTGAACCGCTCCAATGTTTTTCCCTCGAGCATAGCCGGGGTTTGAATTTTTTCTTCGAGCTCTAAGGTTCCGAGCCTTGCAAAGCCGTCTCTCTTTTCAGTGTAGAACATACTCACAGCCTTCGGGCAAATCCCTTGCGAAGTCTTTCCACCTTCCGGTGAGATGGATTACAAACCTCTTCCCCTTTTTAGCCTTCACAAAATCATTTAGATTTGTAATAGCAATCTCCAAAGCTTCTTTTTCAATCGTATCATCGTCTGGCATTTCCGCGTGCCCACATGGGTAGCTTTCGAGCAATTCGATCGGAACTACGCCAAATACTGGGCGAAGGTATGCGTCTGCTAAGATTCCAAGGTCTGTCGAGATCACTACAGTATCTTTCTCGAATTCTACGTTCTTCACAGCTTTCGCATGTCTTTTAACCGCCGGTCTCATCAAAGTATCGACACCGCAGTAGAAGAATCTCGTCTTTATCCAAGGATCGTATCGCTCTAGGAGTTCAGAGTATTCCTTTATAATCCTCCATGCGCTGATCAGGTTGGGATGTGCTCTAATCCTTTTCTCAACGAGCTCGAAAAGCGCATTTTCTCTTATCGCCTCCTTTATCACTTTTATTTCCTCGAACGTCGCATATAAATTGTGCTCAGCAAGGAAGATCTCTCTCTCATTTTTCTCCATTTCCCTCAGTTCTTCAGGACTCTTTTTTGCGCAAACTGGGCAATTGCAAGGGAAATACTGAAGTTCAGAGAGCTTTTTTGTTCCATAGACTGTCAAATAACGGTCATCCTTTGCATACAAAGCATAAGCTGCGGAGTCGAAGAGGTCGCAACCCATTGCGACAGCTAAAGCCAATAACATCGGATGTCCACAGCCGAAGAGGTGAATCGGCTCGATTTGAATCACGGACTTAACTTCGAGCACAATCTTCGCAAGATCTTTGAACCTGTAGGCTTCCATAAGTGGCACTATGGCGCCGATCGCGTAAACGTCGCCACTTATTTCCTTCGCAACCTTAGCGCTCTCCCTTCTAAGCTCAGCAATCGTAGATCCTTGAACTGGAAGCACGAGCAGAGAATCTTTTCTCAACTCCTTCGCTTCTCTTTCTCTCCTTATAGTCTCCTCTAAGTCTCTCTTTGCTGTCTCGTAATCTGCATCTGGTGGCGTAGGTATGTCAAGCGGAACTATGAGGTCTGAACCGATCTTCTGCTGGAACTCAAGAATCTCACGATTCTCGATTTCCACGTCACCGTAGAGCATCAGCTGATAGCTTCCGCTGTCGGTCATCACTGGAAGATCGACTCCAAGGATCTTGTGAACACCTTTTGCGATCGCGTCGTCCTTGAAACTTCTGTAGAGTATATAAGCGTTCGTTATCAAACCCTGAGCCCCGTAATCTCTCATTTTCTCTGGAGCAATAAAGGGGATGTTCGGGTTTATTACAGGAAGCACAGTCGGGGTTTCGATCTTGCCATGGCGAGTTTCAATTCTGCAGATTCTTCCAAGCGCATCCTTTGCAATTATTTCGAACTCCATTTATTTCTCCTCACAACACGGGATATCAGGTAGGCAAAAACAGCTGCACCAAAGCCATTGTCTATGTTAACGACTGCAACTCCCGAAGGACAGCTTTGGAGCATTGCGAAAAGTGTAGAAATCCCCTTGAGATGGACTCCGTAACCTATAGAAGTTGGAACTGCAATAACTGGTAAATCCACGAGACCAGCAACGATTGAAGGTAAAGCACCCTCCATTCCCGCAACTACGATCACACTATCGACGTCGCTCTCTCTTATCACTTTAATGGGCCCAATTACTCTGTGCAACCCCGCAACACCAACGTCGTAAAAAGTAATGGTTTCTAAGCCTAAAAACTCTGCAGTTACCTTAACTTCTTCCGCAACTGGAATGTCTGCGGTTCCTGCAGTTAAAATTGCGACTTTACCGATTTTTTCGCCCATTCTTCCAAAGGTAGCGGTTCTTGCAACTTCGTTAACTTCAGCTCCGAGCTTTTTAAGCTCGAACATTTGCTCTTCGTTCAGCCTTGTGAAGAGAACTGGTTTGTTCATCTCCTTATACTTTTCAGCGATTTTTATAATGATTTCGGTAGATTTACCCTCGCCAAATATCGCCTCAGGCTTTCCAGCTCTTTCGCTTCTTTCCAAATCAAGCTTAACGAGTTTCTCAAGATAATCTTCGAATCTCTTCATGGTACTCTTGGATCGACTTAACCGTCAGCTTCCCCTTCTTCACCGCTTCTATCGCTTTCGCTGCAGCAATTGCTCCAGGGATTGTGGTTATGTATGGAACTCCATGTTCGACCGCAGCTCTTCGAATTTCATAACCTTCGGTTTTCCCCTTTTTACCGGTGGGGGTGTTTATTATTAGATCTATCTGGCCATTGATTATCATGTCCACGATGTTTGGTCTCCCTTGGCTAACTTTAAATGCAATCTCCGCTTCGATTCCATGTTTTCGTAAGAGCTTTGCAGTTTTCTCAGTTGCGTAGATCTTGAAGCCGAGTTCGACAAATTTCTTTGCAACGTTAACGATCTTTGGTTTGTCCTCATCTTTCACGCTGATCAAGACGTTCCCATTTAAAGGCAACCGCATCCCAGCGGCGAGTTCTGCTTTATAATAGGCGATGCCAAAATCGTAGTCTATACCCATTACTTCACCAGTAGATTTCATCTCCGGTCCAAGGACAACATCGACGCCAGGGAGCTTTATGAATGGGAAAACCGCCTCTTTCACTGCAAAGTGCTTCAGAACTGGTTTCTTCAGGTTGAACTCCCTCAGCTTTTTGCCGAGCGCAACTTTTGTTGCGATCTTTGCCAAGGGTATTCCCGTTACTTTGCTCACAAAGGGGACTGTTCTGCTTGCCCTCGGATTTGCTTCGAGCACGTAGACGATGCGATCTTTTACAGCGTATTGCACATTTATGAGCCCTTTGACTTGCAGAGCTAAAGCTATCCTCCTCGTGTAATCCTCGATTGTGTCCATGATCTCTTTTGAAAGCGAAATCGGCGGAATAACACAAGCTGCGTCTCCGCTATGGACCCCAGCTTCTTCAATGTGCTCCATTATCGCTGGGATGAAGACCTCTTCCCCATCGCAAATCGCATCAACTTCGACTTCGATCGCATCCTCAAGGAACTTATCTATGAGCATCGGTTTATCCTCGCTAACTTCGATTGCTTCCTTGGCACACTCTTCGAGCATTTTTTCATCGTATACTATCCTCATAGCCCTACCGCCAAGAACGTAGCTTGGTCTTATCAGTACTGGGTAACCGAGTTCTTTTGCAACCTTCTTTGCATCTTCAATGCTGTAAGCTATTCCTCCTTTTGGTCTTGGTATTCCAAGCTTCTCGAGTAACTCATCGAACCTCTTTCTGTCTTCAGCGATGTCAATCGAATCGACAGAAGTGCCTATTATCTTCGCCTCTGATCTTTCAAGATCCTTTGAGATGTTCAAAGGCGTTTGTCCGCCGAACTGCACGAAAACTCCTTCTGGATTTTCGTTCTCATATACGTTCATCACATCTTCACATGTTATTGGCTCAAAGTAAAGCCTATCTGCGGTGTCGTAGTCAGTCGAGACGGTTTCTGGATTGCAGTTAACCATAATTGTCTCGTAACCCTCCTCCTTAGCACTCCAGACTGCGTGAACGCAGCAGTAATCGAACTCTATGCCTTGCCCGATTCTGTTCGGTCCTGAGCCGATGATCATAACTTTCTTTCTTTCTGTTGCTATGGCTTCGTTTTCATCCTCGTAAGTAGAGTAATAGTAAGGGGTCTTTGCCTCAAATTCCGCAGCGCATGTATCGACCATCTTGTAGACCGCCCTTACTCCCTTTGCCTTCCTTATCTTTCGAACTTCGAACTCGTTTGTTTTGAAAATGTGTGCAAGCTGTCTGTCACTAAAGCCAAGTCTTTTTGCCTCTCTTAATATATCGGCAGGCATATCTTCGATCTTGAAACTCTTTGCAAGACTCTTGAGCTTCTCTTCGAACTCTACGATGTTCTTGATCTTCTCGAGGAACCAGGGATCTATCTTTGTCAACTCATAAACCTCTTCGACTGTGAAGCCTTGTTGGAAAGCGTAGCGTATGTAAAACACTCTGTCATGACTTGGAAACTTCAACTTCTTTACTATTTCTTCCCTTGTAACCCTCTTGTCTTTTCCATCGCAACCCAAACCATAGCGACCAATTTCAAGGCTACGCAGCGCTTTTTGCAACGCCTCTTCGAAAGTCCTACCTATTGCCATAACTTCGCCAACGCTCTTCATTTGAGTTCCAAGAATCGCATTTGCAGTCGAGAACTTGTCAAAGGCAAATCTCGGAACTTTTACGACCACGTAGTCAATACTCGGTTCGAAGCTCGCTGGTGTTTCCTTAGTGATATCGTTCGGTATCTCATCTAAAGTATAACCGACTGCGAGCTTTGCTGCAATCTTCGCAATTGGAAAACCAGTTGCCTTTGAAGCCAAAGCGGAGCTTCGAGAAACTCTTGGGTTCATCTCAATCACAACCATTTTCCCATTCTGCGGATTTATTGCGAACTGAATATTGCTACCCCCAGTTTCCACTCCAATCTCTCTTATTATCGCAATCGCTGCATCCCTCATTCTCTGATACTCCGCATCGGTGAGCGTTTGTGCTGGAGCAACTGTGATACTGTCGCCGGTATGGATTCCCATTGGGTCGAAGTTCTCTATGGGGCAGATTATCACGACGTTGTCCGCAAGATCTCGCATGACTTCGAGCTCAAACTCCTTCCATCCAATTACGCTCTCTTCGATTAGTACTTGTCTTATTATCGAAAGCTTTAGCCCTCTCGTTGCTATCTCCTTCAGCTCTTCTCTGTTGTATGCAATCCCTCCACCTGTTCCACCCAACGTGAACGCTGGACGAACTACAACAGGATAACCAATCTCTTCAGCAAACTCAAGCGCAGATTCTACGTTATTCACAGTCTTACTCCTCGGAACTTCGAGTCCGATTTTTAGCATACACTGCTTGAAAAGTTCTCTATCCTCAGCTTTCCTTATCGCCTCTGCGTTGGCTCCGATGAGTTTAACGCCATATTCCTCCAATATTCCCATCTCATCGAGCTGGACTGCGATGTTTAGCCCAGTCTGTCCGCCAAGTGTTGGCAAAATCGCATCTGGCAACTCGCGTTCGACGATCATCGCAACTACGTCTACTGTCAATGGCTCGATGTAGATTCTTTCAGCCATCTCTGGATCGGTCATTATCGTTGCTGGATTTGAGTTAACGAGCACGACTTCGTAACCTTCTTCACGCAAAGCCTTGCATGCTTGGCTTCCCGAGTAATCGAATTCTGCAGCTTGCCCGATGACTATTGGTCCGCTCCCTATAACCATTATTTTTCTGAGATCCTCTCTTCTCGGCATCTCACCACTCTTTCAGCATCTCAAGAAACCTATCGAAAAAGAAGTAAGTGTCATGCGGTCCCGGACCCGCTTCTGGGTGGTATTGCACCGTTATTATCGGCAGATCTTTATGTCTTAGTCCTTCAACAGTTCTGTCGTTGAGATTTATCTGCGTAACCTCAAAGTCTTTTGGTAAAGTTTTCTCATCGACTGAGAAGTTGTGGTTTTGGCTTGAAATGAAGACTCTGCCAGTTTCCAAGTCTTTCGTCGGTTGATTACTGCCGTGGTGCCCGAACTTGAGCTTGAAAGTCTTTGCTTTAAATGCAAGCGCAGTCAGCTGATGTCCAAGACAAATTCCAGCTAAGGGGAACTTGCCAGCGAGATTGCGAATTGTTTCGATCGTCTCTTTGACTCTCGCAGGATCTCCGGGACCGTTGGAGACGAAAACACCGTTCGGGTTCATTTCCGCTATCTTGCCTGCGGGAAAGTTGTATGGAACAATCGTTAGATTTATTCCCCTTTTCAACAGCTGTCTCACTATGCTCATCTTAACACCGCAATCAATTAACACGACTTCGAATTTTCCACCAACATCGACTATCTTTGGTTCTTTAACACAAACCTTGTCCACTAAATCAACGTCCGAAATGAACGGCTGATCTCTTGCTTTCTTTATGAGCTTCTCCTTCTCAACATCGAGGCCGATCGCAGCTCTCATCGAGCCATAGATTCGAATCTTTTTTGTGAGCATCCTCGTGTCAACGCTTTCGATTCCAACGACATCGTAGCTCTTAAGAAGTTCGTCAACATTCATCTCACTACGCCAGTTGCTCGGTTTTCTGCAAAGCTCTCTAACAACAAATCCCTCAACTTTCACACCATCGCTTTCGAAGTCTTCTTTGCAAACACCATAGTTACCGATGAGCGGATAAGTCATCATCAATATCTGACCTTTATAGCTCGGGTCTGTAAGAGCTTCCACGTAGCCAGTCATCGAAGTGCAAAAAACGATCTCCCCAAGTGCAGTCTTTTCTGCACCGAAGGCTTTTCCTTCAACGTAAGTTCCATCTTCAAGCGCTAACGCAGCTTTCATAGAATTTTCCTCAATTCCTTAACAACGTCTCCAATTTTTGGTGTGTCGAAGAACTTTCTTCCGGTTATCTCGTTGCAGAGAGATTTGTAAAGGTTCGAGACAGCAATCTTCAGATCTTCAGGCAACTTTGGTGGAGAGCCAACGAGTTCTCTCCAGCGTTCTTGCCCCTTTAAACTCCTTATTTTCTCATACCACTCGGTTTTTCTGTAGTAGCTTCTCAAGAATTCCTTGCTAACTTCGAAACCTTGGAAGCTGAACCTACACTCGTCTGGAGTCCCAACTGCGTCGACTATCATGAGATCGCGATTTTCATCGAACGCAACCTCTATTTTTCCATCCTCGTTTTCGAGTCCAACTTTTGAGACTTTCTCCGTTATCAAATCGTTTACCTTTAGCGTCAGATCTTTCAGCTCTTCGAATTCCTCTTCGCTGAGCCCAGCGATCTCCTTCGCTTCTTTGTAGCTCAGATATCTGTCTACGTCTTCTAATTTTGTGCTGAAGTCAACTATTGGCTTTTCAAGCCTCATTCCAACTCTTATCTCCTTCAACCCAAAGTCTTCTGGCTTCACTTCGCCCTTTTCAATCCTTCGGAGCAAAGAAGAACCTTCGGGAACTTTGTTTCTGTAGATTATCTCGAGTGGTATGAGAAAGTTCGTCTTTTCTCTTTTAAACACGGAGTAATCGTATCTTTCTCTTTTCTCCGGTCTTAACACCCTTACGAGTCTTATTTTCATCCTGTTCGTTGCAGATTCGAGTTCATCGAGTCTCTTAACCTTATCCCCCTCTAAGAGTCCAAGATAGTGCGTTTTTATCCCCCTTTCCTCCAGTTTCTCAAAGAAGAAGGCAGAGATCAAGCAAAGCGATGCTCCTTTACCATCGACTTTATCAGGCATCTCACCGTAGTCAAAAACGCTGTAGCGGTTTGAGAACTCAAAGATCCCTTCTCCGAGCCCTCCGTTTGGGCTTTTTAGCAAGATTAGATCTTTGACGCTACCCATAATTCACTCCTTTATCAGGCCTTAATAATCTCTTCTTTCTTCTTTCTCTGGTACTCTTCTACAGCTCTTCTAACTCTCTCGTCCTTCAGTGCGAAGATTTTGGCAACCGCTAAAGCTGTGTTCTCAGCTTCGAGTACGAGCATTGGAGCAACACCAGAAGGCATTCGAATGCTCGAGAAGATATCGAACCAGTTGTCTTTGATCGGTGGGGACGCGATTACAGGCTTAGTTGTGTTCGCATCTACGAAACCACTTAAAGCATTGCTCCTTCCAGCAATCGTTATGAACACGACTTCTCCGTTTTCGTACTCTTTTAAGACATTCAAAACATGTTCAGGTGTTTTGTGCGCAGAGGCTATTCTTAGGTCGCTCTCAATCCCAAAACCTTTCAGTCTCTCCGCAATTTCTTTGCCGAAGCCCACGTCTGATTTTGACCCCATTATTATCACAGCCTTCATACTTCTAACTCGAGAATATCAACGTGATATAACTTTTTCGTATGCTCGTTTCTGCGATGGACTCTGCCAAGGCAATGTACTTACTTTTTAGAAATTTTAAAGCACCGTATTCGGCTAATCTGAACCTTATCTGTAGTCCTGCGGATATGCAAACCTCGAGAATTGAGTCTCAAATCTCCACAAAAATTCTATAAATGGTTTAACCCAAACCCTTAGCGACCGTAGATCATCAAACGGAATCTATCTGCAGATCTTGCGACTGCATTGGCTATATAACCAAGGTGAACGACCCAGGCTTCCATGAGATGCACGTCAAGCGGATGCAAATCTTCGGAGTTGAAAAGCGTCGTGTGTAATCCGATTTGAATCATATCGCAAACGTGCTCGAGTCTTTCTACTTCTTTCACGTGCTCTATAACCTTTTCAACCTCTTTCTTGTCAAAAGACGTTTCGATCAACTTTTGGACATGCTCGATCATGGCTTCGTATTCATTTGCGCACTCCATTATCTTGGAGAGCAAGACTTCAAACTCCGCTAAAATGCTCCCCTTTATCTTCATCTTTCTAAAGGTTAGCATGTGCCCAACGTGCTCGCAGTTGTTTATTATGTCGTCCTGAACCTTCAAAAACTCGAGTAAGTCGTGTCGATCTACGGGAAGCATTAGGGATTTTGTAACCCTTGTCCTTATCTCTTCTTTGATCTCGTCCGCTTTGCTTTCGAGCTCATCGATCTCGTCCCTCAGCCTTTCTACAGCAACAAAATCTAACCTTTTGTAGGCTTCAAATTGCTTTTGAAGTAACCCAATTGCTCTCCCACATAGTATTGCATGCTCAACGAGGGGCTTGAATGGAGAATAACCAAAGATTTCACCGACTGATCTGAAGAACCTCATAGAAATACCACCATCACAGTGTAAATACCTATGCTTAAGAACATCGCGATCGGTAGTGTGAGTATCCATGAGAATATAATCTTCTGCACAACCTTTAGATTCACGCTCGCAATCCCTCCTGCTAAACCAACGCCAATAACACTCCCGACCAAGGTGTGGGTAGTGGAAATTGGAAGCCCAAGGGCTGAAGCGGAGAGCACAGTTGTTGCGGTTGCAAACTCCGCTGAAAAGCCACGGGTGAAGGTTAGCTGGGTTATATTTTCACCTACCATTTTTATGACACGGTAACCCCAAGTTGCAACGCCAATCGCTATTCCAAGACCACCAAAGGCCAGTATCTCTCTTGGGATCTCGTAGTAACCTCCAGCGGTTAAACCGAATATAGGTGCTAAGGGCGCAACTGCGTTTGCGACATCGTTGCTACCATGGGCAAATGCCACATAGCAAGCCGTGAAGACCTGTAAGTATCTAAAAACCCTTTCAACGCTTTCTGCACTAAATCTTCGAAAGAGAAAAATTCTGATCATGTAAAAAATCGTGAACGCCAAAACAGCGCCAGTAATTGGCGAAATAGCCCAACTAATCATAATTCTATAAACTTCAGACCATTTTATCATTGAAATTTCAAGATGACCTTGCGAAACAGCAGCAATTCCAAAACCAAGCACCGCGCCTACTATAGAGTGAGTCGTAGAAATCGGGAGATGCAAGTAAGTTGCAATCGTTATCCAAAGTCCAGCAGAAAGCAGTGCTGCGACCATGCCATACACAACGAAGTGCGGGTCGAGAGCTTCTATCGGAACTATCCCCTTCGCAATTGTTTTTACAACATTTTTTCCGTAGATGAAAGCGCCTAAGAATTCGAGGAGTGCGCAGACAACTATTATTTGCCTCAGATTTAGAGCTCTACTGCCATAAGAAGTTGCCATTGAATTCGCTGCATCGTTTGCGCCTATGTTCCAAGCAACGTAAAATGACACAGCAATGGCAAGAATTAGCAAGATCTCCATATCGAGGGTTTTAGATATCCTTATTAAGTCTTTCGATGATCGAGTTTCATGCAAAGGTTCCTAACTCTGGTAACAGAAAGTGCCAAAGAAATTTACGACCAAGATAAATTGGAAAAGTTCATAAGCTTCATCGAAAAAGCCCCGAGGATTTTCTTAGTGGGGATAGGGAGGAGTGGACTTGTAGCGAAAGCCTTTGCGATGCGACTAATGCACCTTGGTTACAAAGCTTTCGTAATAGGTGAAACGATAACACCGAGAATCGAAGATGGTGACTTGCTTATCGCAATCTCTGGTAGTGGGGAAACTGGATACGTCGTTGCAATTGCAAAAAAAGCCAAAGAGATTGGAGCAAAAGTTGTTGCAATCACGTCAGCGGAGAACTCTAAGCTTTCAAAGCTTTCAGACTTTTCGATAATTCTGAAAAACAGGTTTGGTAGGGAAGTCAGAGACATAGCCCCGATGGGGACGCTATTCGAAGTGATTGCGCTCATATTCCTCGACGGAACAGTTGCGGAGATCATGGAGAAGAAAAATTTAAGGGAAGAAGATCTTGCAAAAAGGCATGCGATAGAGAACGAGGTGAAGGTATGTTAGAGATGATAAAGAGGCTCAGCAACGCCCACAGCATAAGCGGATTCGAGGACGAGGTTAGAGATCTGATAAGAGCCGAGATAGAAAGCTACGCGGATGAGATAAAGGTGGACAAGTTAGGAAATCTGATAGCGACAAAGAACGGGAACGAGAAGAGCGTAATGTTGACTGCACACATGGACGAAATCGGATTTGTAGTGAAAAAAATCGATGAAAAGGGTTTCATAAGGTTCTCCCCAATAGGAGGTTGGTTCTCGCAAATAGTTCTTGCACAGAGAGTTGTGATCTACGGGAAAAAGAAAGTCTACGGAGTAGTTGGTTGCAAACCACCACACGTGATGAAGGATGAGGAAAGGAAGAAGGCGATTGAGATAAGCGACATGTTCATCGACGTCGGAGCGAAGAGCAAAGAAGACGTTTTGAACCTCGGAATCGACATTGGAACTCCGATCGTTATCGACAGGGAAGTCGCAATTCTTGGAAACAACAGAATCACTGGAAAAGCTTTTGACAACCGCATTGGTGTTGCGGTTGCCATAGAGAGCTTTAAGAAGTGCAAAAGCCCTGCAACTGTTCATCTCGTAGCTACTGTTCAGGAAGAGGTTGGATTGAAAGGTGCAAAGTGCTCGGCTTATGCTTTGTCACCTGATCTCGCAATCGCGGTTGATTCTTGTGTTTCAACTGATTTTCCGGGGAGCGAAGGAGTTCACATGGATATCTCTCTTGGCAAAGGACCCGTGATAACTATCATCGACGCATCCGGTCGTGGATTGATAGTTTCGAAGAAAGTGCTTCAGTGGTTAAGGGAGACCGCGGAGAAAAACGCCATACCTTATCAACTCGAAGTCGCTGAAGGTGGCACAACAGATGCGACCGCGATAAACCTGACGAAAGAAGGCATTCCCGCTGGCGTCGTTAGTGTTCCCGCGAGATACATCCACAGCCCAGTTGAGGTCGTGGATTTGAGCGATGTTCATTGGGCTGTTGAGTTGATTGCGAAGGCTTTGGAAGATGTAAACAGCTATTTTGAGGTGGAGAAATGAAACTCTGGTTAATTGGCGCATACGGTATCGTTTCAACAACTGCAATGGCGGGAGCAAAGGCGATAGAGAAAGGGATTGTGGAAAAAACCGGGCTTGTAACGGCACTCGAGCCATTCAAACAACTCGACGCAATGATTCCTTTTAGCTTCGAGTTTGGGGGACATGAGATAAGGAGTTTACCAAACGCGTTCTCAGCTTTGCAAGAGCACTGGGAGCAAAACAAACACTTCGAATCCGAAATTCTAAATGCGGTTAGGGTAGATTTGGAGAAAGTTGTTGCAAGGAAGGGGACCGCTTTGAACTGTGGTTCGGGGATTCGAGAGCTTGGAAAAATAGAGACCCTGGAAGACGAAGATTTGAGCCTTAGAGAAATTGTGGAAAGGATAGAGAGAGATCTGAAGGGGTTCGCAGACAAGGAAACGGTCGTTGTAAACGTTGCATCCACTGAACCTATTCCAAAGTTCAGCGAAAAATACCATGGTAGCTTAGATGGATTCGAGGAGATGATCGACAGAGATGCGAAAGAATTTGCGACTGCGAGCATGCTTTACGCATATTCAGCCTTGAAGCTCAACTTACCTTATGCGAACTTTACACCAAGCGTAGGCTCTTCGATTCCGGCGCTCAAAGAGCTTGCAAAGGAGAAAAACGTTCCACACGCAGGAAACGATGGAAAAACCGGGGAGACTTTGGTGAAAACAACCTTAGCGCCGATGTTCGCATACAGAAATCTCGAAGTTGTTGGATGGATGAGCTACAACATCCTCGGCGACTACGATGGGAAAGTTCTCTCTGCGAGGGATAACAGAGAGAGCAAGATAGTGAGCAAGGACAAGGTCTTGGAGAAAGCCCTCGGTTATTCGCCTTTTAGCATCACTGAAATCGATTTCTTCCCCAGTCTCGCGGACAACAAAACTGCATTTGACTTCATCCATTTCAAGGGCTTTCTCGGAAAACTCATGAAATTCTACTTCATCTGGGATGCGATAGATGCGATCGTAGCTTCGCCACTCATCTTAGACATTGCAAGACTTCTTCTCTTTGCAAAGAAAAAAGAAGTCGGCGGAGTTGTGAAAGAGCTTGCTTTCTTCTTCAAGAGTCCGATGGACTGCGACGTTGTGAACACGCATGAGCAATTTGTGATGCTGAAAAATTGGTTTACTCAGCTCGCTAAAGCGTAGGCATATTCTCTGAACTTCGAAATAAGTTTTGTTTTCTTTTCGCTGTCTGCGAGCGCATGCTCCAGAACTTCTTCGATTCTCGAAACCAGTATTATCTCTATCTTGCCCTCATGTTCTGCGTCGAGCAAAACATCATCGGAATTTCCTTTCGGGATTATCACCTTCTTTAGCCCAGCTTGAATCGCAGCTTCGATCTTCTGCGTAACGCCACCTACAGGCAAGACGTCGCCACGCACGGAAAGACTACCAGTCATTGCGGTGGACTGGTCCACCGGTATTCCTTCGATCGCTGAAATCACAGCGGTTGCTATGCTTATGCTCGCAGAGTCGCCTTCAACGCCTTCATAGGTTCCGACAAACTGGATGTGAACGTCGTAGTTCGCAGTATCTTTGCCGAGGATCTTCTTTATGATTGCGGAAACGTTCATAACCGCTTCCCTTGCGATCTCTTGTAGCCTTCCAGTTGCAATCACTTTTCCCTCGGACTTGCTCATCCCAGGCGTGACTTCAGCGATTATTGGCAACACGATTCCCGCAGATTCGCCTATGACCGCAAGCCCATTTACTCTACCGATCTCGTAGCCTTCGGTTATAAAAAGCCTGTAATCCTTCCTTCTCTCGATGTATTTGTCCGCAAGCTGTTCTTCTATCGTTTTTGCTATCTTTTTCGCTTTCAAAACGTGCTCAAGTCTAACGAGGTTTGACCCTTCGCTCTTCGCAATATCCCCAGCGGTCCTTATCAGCCCTCCGAGCTCTCTTAGTCTTAGAGTTAAGTGATTTCTTCTCCCAGCTCTCCTCATCGCCTCCCTTACTATTTCTGCTACTGCATACTTGTCGAAGTGCGGAATCTTCCCATCTTTAACGACTTCCTGAGCAACGAAGCGAACTAATTTCTGTCTATTCCCCATCGTATCCGGCATTGTGTCGTTCATGTAGATCTCGTAGCCATAGCCTTCGATTCTGCTTCGCAACGCAGGATGCATGCCCATCAGAGCATCGAGGTTTCCTGCTGCGACAAGAATGAAGTCGCAAGGCACTGGCTCAGTGCGAACCATGGCTCCGCTGCTTCTTTCGCTTTGCCCAGTTATCGGGAACTTCTTATCCTGCAACGCTGTTAAGAGCTTCTGCTGAGATTCGATCGTGAGCGTGTTTATCTCATCTATGTAAAGCACACCCTTGTGGGCTCTGTGAATCGCTCCAGATTCAACTCTTTCGTGTGCAGGTGTTTCAAGTCCACCGCTTTGGAATGGATCGTGACGAACGTCGCCAAATAAAGCGCCCGCATGAGCCCCAGTTGCATCTTCGAATGGCGCCGTTCTCTTCTCCGAATTGTCCACGAGAAGTTTTGGCACATTCCTCTCTTCCCTAGGGATGAAGTATCTGGCGACCATCAGTAAGAGGATCGCAGCTATGAGGCCCCATATGAAGTTCGCTGGATTCGTTATTATCGTGTAAAGAACGACGAGAAACACGAGAGAGAATATCATGAAATTCCGTGCTTGCGCCTTCTTCATCGCCTCCTGCTTGTAAGCTTCAACGATCTCTCTGCCCTTCCCCGCGGGAACGAGCTTGATCTTCGGTTGATTCGGGTCTTGGGGGTTTGGATAGACAAGTATGTCTTCTAATTCTTCTTTCGGCAAAAGCTCTGCCATCGCCCTTGCAAGCATAGATTTACCTGTTCCCGGAGAACCGATGAGCATCACGTGCCTTTTCTGCACCGCAGCTTTCTTTATCGCTTCTACCGCATGGTCTTGACCTATTACTTGGTCTATTAACCTCTCCGGAACTTTAATTTGACTCGTGTCTTCGAATTCCAATCCGCCAACTAACTCCCTAACTTCCTCCATTTCAGGTTTGTATTATGCACTCCATACTTAAAACACTATCCCATCTTACACAACTTCAAAAACCATACCTCGAGCTTAAGGCAATGCTGTGCTTCGCAATCAGCGTCGAGACAGCCATAGCATGGAGGTAACTTCGAAATCTGCTCTATGCGGTCCATCACAGTCCTTAGATCGAGTTTTTCTTCTTCAGCCTTCTTCTCTTCGAACTTAGAAGAAACTATCTTGAAAGTCTTGACACCATCGACAACCACCTCAACTCTTTTTATCAGTCCCTCCTTTTCAAGCTTTCTCAGAATTCTCGAGCACTTACTGCTGTCTATCTTTAGCTCTTTCCATAGATCCTTTTGTAGAATTTCCCCCTTCTCCTCAAGGATTTTTAGTATCTCTTCTCTCGTGTCAACGAGCTGAAAATCAGTCATTCTGGTCTTATAAGAACCACATTGTTCCCCCTGAGGATTATCTCCCCGAGGTTTCTTATTTTCTCATCTCCCTTACATTCCATCGCGTTCGTGAGGAAGAGATTCATGTATTCGTCGACGCCTTCTAATCTGCCAACGAGTTCGTGTTCTTCGCCCTTCATTTCGACTCTGATCATCTTTCCGAGCAATGATTTCACCATTTGGTTTGGAAGCATCATCGTTCACCTCCAAAGTGGGAAAAAGTATATCA
>JBKBUO010000014.1:0-7831 GCA_046290005.1 Archaeoglobaceae archaeon
CTGGATGAACGTAGATCGGGCATCCAAAAATTTTCTCCAGCTCTCTCACTCCCGCAACGTGATCGAAGTGTGCATGAGTTATAAGAATGCCCTCGAGCTCTTTAACTTGTCTTGCAACGAGTTTGCCATCCGTTCCCGTGTCTATCAGGAAATTCTTTCCACTGATTTCAACGAAGTAGACGTTGCATCCACGAGACTTCAGTTTCATAAAAATTTTAAATCTTTTTACTTAACGCAAACCACTGGTTTCGAGGCATGCAGAATTACGTCTTGTGCAACGCTTCCAAAAATCAACTTACCCGTAGGACGTCTTTTTCTCACGCCTATGATTATCATAGTGGCGTCTAATTCATTTGCAAACTCCACTATATCCTCTGCAGGCTCTTTTCCCCTTACAAGGAGCTTAGTTTCGAAGTCTATGCCCTCCTTTCGTGCAATCTCATCAGCCCATTTCAAAAGTTTTTCTCCCTCCTCGATCTCCTTTGGACTTGTCTTACCCTCACCAAACAGGGAGTGAACGAATACCAACTTTTCTTTCCTCAGCTTCGCCTCCGCAATTGCAAACGCGATGACTCTCTCGCTCCTATCCGATCTTTCATCGAGCGCGACCAACAGAACCATAAAATTGAATCACAGCATAATTCATAAATTTTTCGGATCGGTGTCGCATAGGTATTTATGCCTTGAGTTGAAATCTCTGCATGTGCGAGTCCAAGATCGTTTTCCGAGGGAAGACGATTTTCGAAGACGTTGTTAAGTTAAAGGTTGAGGGGGAAAGATTGCTGATCTCAGACATTCTCGGCGAGTCAAAGGAGTTGAAGGGAAAAATATTAGAAGTCGACCTCATCGCACATAGGATCGTGGTGGAGGTGTTTGAATGATAAAAGTTGCGATAAACGGATATGGAACCATAGGGAAGAGAGTTGCTGATGCGATTGCGTTGCAAGACGACATGAAGGTCGTTGGAGTGACAAAGACAAAGCCAGATTTTGAAGCAAAGCTTGCAAAGAAAAAATTCGATCTCTACGTAGCAAAACCAGAAAGTCTCGAGCTTTTTGAAAAAAAAGGAGTTGAGGTAAGTGGAACACTTGAAGACTTGATAAAAAAAGCAGACATAATCGTGGATTGTAGCCCAGACAAAGTGGGAGCGGAGAACAAGAAAACGTATGAGAGCTTCAACACGAAAGCGGTATTCCAAGGTGGGGAGAAAAAAGAAGTCGCAGAAGTTTCCTTCAACGCATTGGCGAATTACAACGATGCAATAGGAAAGAGATACGTTAGGGTCGTTAGTTGTAACACAACCGCGTTGAGTAGAACGATCTACAAGCTTAAGACGAACTTCAAGATCGGTAGAGTTCGAGCTACGATACTAAGAAGGGTGGCGGATCCGAAGGAAGACAAGAAGGGGCTCACGAACGCCATAATGCCGGATCCAATCGCCTTGCCCTCGCACCATGCGAAAGACGTGAAGACTGTGCTTCCAGACGTGGACATCGTGACGACTGCGTTCAAGCTGCCCACTACCATTATGCACGTGCACTCCTTGGCAGTGGAGCTCAAAGAAAAGGTTGCGAGAGAAGACGTGATTTCGGTTTTCGAAAAAGAACCGAGGATAATGCTCTTATCCGTAGAAGATGACTTCACTTCCACTGCAAAGATAATAGAGTTTGCAAGAGAACTTAGAATGAGATACGATCTGTATGAGAACGTCATATGGCTTGAATCGATCGCAATCGATGGGAGCGATCTTTTCCTAACACAAGCGGTGCATCAGGAAGCAATAGTCGTTCCAGAGAACGTTGATGCAATCAGAGCGATGTTTGGAGTTCCAAGGGAACTTAGCATTGAAAAAACGAATAGATCCCTTCGTATTGGGAGTTTTTAAACTTTTATTTCTCGTTTGCGGACTTAAATGCGAAAAATAAAAGTTGATTAGAGAACAAGCTGGTAAGACTGGAACAAAACATCTGCGTTCAGCTTGCCGTGCACGTATGTTTTCCCTGTGGAGAGGTCGTTGACCGCAATCTGCGCTGGAGCGAAGAGGTTTGGATCGATCTTGTAGAAGTCGTAGTTCGCAGCCTTGAAGATCTCGTAGAACGGCTTACCGTAGTCTTTGCTCGTGTTGCTTGGGACGTTCTTCAGTATCTCGTCGTATTTCTTCACGGTAAGGAACACACTTCCGTAATACATCATGCTGTCGTTCGTCGCACCCATCGCTTTCAAGTCGTTCTCGAGAA
Organism: Archaeoglobaceae archaeon; assembly: GCA_046290005.1. GTDB lineage: Archaea > Halobacteriota > Archaeoglobi > Archaeoglobales > Archaeoglobaceae > WYZ-LMO2. Next base: position 2,238 of record JBKBUO010000014.1, read on the forward strand.
TTGGAGCAATTGGACAACGTCCTGCGCCACTTACGATGAGCTTCGGATCGTAGCCGATTTCGGTCATCTTATAGATCGCGGTCTCCACTATTCTACCAGAGATCTGCACACTTCCAACGATTGAAGCAGTTGGAGCTACGAGCAAGTAAATGTCCTCCACATCGACTTCGCACTCCTTTGCAATGTATTCCGCAACCTTTTCATCTGGCAACTTGTTCGCCTCCAACGCTATAACAGCGACGTCTGCATCGTCTTCGTAGCCTATTTTCTCATAGGTCTTCTTTGGCTTCAAAGCCAAAGCCCTTGCAGGTCCACTACCCATTGCAAAGTATTTCTCAACCTTTACCGCCCAACCAGCTTTTTGGCTTCCGAGGCAAGCGATGGCTGGATGATCTGTATATTCAGTTATGAACGCAAATGGCACGTCCCTTATCGTGTCCACCACGATGTTCACGTCCGCAAGTCCACCCATGCAGATCTGCGTGTAAAGTATTCCGGCTTCGTAGCTTCCTGGCACGTTTACTCCGCAATCAACGACTGTTGCATCGTTCTCAAGCTTCTTCGACTGAATTCTAAGCTCTTCCTCATAATCAAGCATAGTCTCGACTATTTCGAGAGCTATCTCATTCACGCTCAACATTTTCTCACCCAAGAAAAGTGAAAGAGGTAGTTTTTATCCTTTTCTATTTTTATTATTCCCTCCCCTTCACAATTTCTTCAGCTGGTAAGACTCCCTTGTCCTTAACCCCAACGAGAACGAGGTATTCCTTAAGCATTCTCGGAAACTTCGATGCTTCAACAAACCTAAGTCCAAGCTTTTCGCTCCATTTCTTTATACCGATGTCGCTGCTGACAACCCCAGCTTCGAGCTCCTTTGCAAGCAACAAAACATCGAGGTCTGGGGCGCTGTCTAACAGTCCTTGCCTCATTACAGTGCGGAATTTATCTCTAAACTTCGATATTAGATTTGCGGTATCTTCTTCAAGCTTTTCCGATGATTTCCCTATTGCGGAAGATTCGAGTATGTAGTCCTCTGCAAGCCTCCTCCCTCGATTGATCTTCTGTCTGACAGATATTATATATTCATAAAATATCGCTGCAGGGATCTTAACCTCGTATCTGCTAGGCGTCTTCTTGACAAGCCAAGTGTCGAGCTTGATAAAGGTGTCCTCTTTGCACTCATTTCTCCTCAAAAAGCTCACGAGTTCTGAATAAACTGAGGGATAGGGGATATAACAGCTTATCTCGAGCTTCAACCTTGCAAGCGCTATCAAGTCGAGAATCTCGTTTGCGGACTCGCAAATAGATGCATAGTGCTCCTTCTCCCTTAGGGCAGAGTCCGTAATCGCAGTCGTGTCGAGGACGAACCTCTGTCGCATCCAATCCATTTATCAGTTGTAAAATATATGTGCCTTTCGTATCAAGAGTTAAAAAATTCTACTCTTAAAAATGGATGTGGCAAAAATGATTTAGCCGAAAAGCGATGCTAAGCCCTCTATTGCCTCTTCTTCCTTCTTTTCTTCCTCTTCTTTCTTCTTCTCTTCTTTCTCTTTCTTCTCTTCCTTCTTCTCCTCCGCTACCGGTGCGCTGACTGGTTGTGCAACGAATGGCATTCCAACGCTCTTCTGCAGAACTTCGCTTATGTTGATTCCCTCAAGGGCTGAGACTAAGGCTTTGACCCTTGCTTCGTTCACCGCAATTCCCGCTGCGCTCAAAATCGCTTTCACGTTTTCCTCCGTAATCTCCTTCCCAGCAGAGTGCAACAACAACGCTGCATAGACATACTCCATCTCCAACACCTCCTTCTAACCAAACAACGAAGCTAAACCTTCTATTGCCTCTTCTTCCTTCTTTTCTTCCTCTTCTTTCTTCTTCTCTTCTTTTTCTTTCTTCTCTTCCTTCTTCTCCTCCACCCGCGTAACCTTCTCAACCCTCCTGGAAAGTTGAGATCTAAGCTCTTCGTCAAGCGCATCAGATGGAAGGAGGGATGCTAGCGAAAGCATTTGCATATGAGCCTTTGCAATTAGATCTGGCATAACCTCCTTCTCCGTTATCCCAGCATTTACCGCAAGGTTCTTTGCATCGCTGTAAGCTTTCAAGATCAGGATCTCTGCGGTCTCCTTTGTTACGTAGGCACAGTTAATCGCGAGGTTTAAGGCTAAACTGTAAGCCCTTTGGAAGTCCTTTATTATCGCCTCTTCATCGATCTTGAGCAAATCAGGAGTTAAAACGACCCCGTCGTAGATTGCGAGCGTTTCGAGCCCAACTTTAAGTGGTTTTATGCCAAGTTTCTCGAGGGCTTTCGCAACCTCGGGCTTAACAATGTCGCCAGCCTTCACGACGGTTGCCTTGGACTTGACAACAACTTTGCCCTTTTCGACCGCCGCAGGAATTCCAGCCATTTGAAGTTCCGCAACCGCTGGTCCCGGTGGTAAAGGCGTAGGACCCTCGTTTACAACAACATCTATAGGGGAAACTTGGCTCGGTTTCAGTGGGGCGTCTATTTTCATGCTCTCTATTCTCTTGTAAAGCTTGAATGGGTTCTCGTTCGCTGCAATTATCGCGATCTGCCCTTTTGCAAATTTTTTAAGATCTCCGTAACTCTTACCAACTGATTCAAGGGCTATGGAAAGCAAGGTGTTCTTTACAACCCTAATCTCCGCGTATCCCTTCAGCTCCCTCTTTATCTTCTGCATCAGCCATGCTGGGACTCCCTGAAAACTCACTAGGGCAAGAACTCTGTAAGAGGAGATCAAGTTCTTTATCTTATCCACTTCTTCGACTTTCCACCTTGGCGGTGCTCCCTTAACCGCTGACATCATATCACCCTGACCGCGGGACCCATCGTAGTTTTAACAAAAACAGACTTCAGCACGAGCGATGGGTTTTCGTATTTGTTCTCAACGATCTTCAGAACCTCAAGCGCATTCTCTGCAATAGCCTCGGGTTTCATCTTCTTTGAACCTATCGGAGCGTGAAAAGTCATCTTGTCCCTTGTCCTGACCCTCACCGAGTTCCTAAGTCTATCGATCACAGCCTTCGGATCTGAGAGCGGGGGAATTGGTTGTGGAACTTTACCTCTGGGCCCAAGAACGGATCCCAGCTTCTTACCAATCTCAGGCATTAAAGGGGCTTCCGCTATGAAAAAGTCTATGCTGTTTGCTATTTTTCTCGCTTTTCTTTTATCCTTGGCGAGCTGATCAATGTCTTCTGGAGACAAAACCAAGTCTGCGTTCGCATTCTTTGCTTTCAAAAGCGTCTCTCCTCTTGCAAAGACCCCGACTTTCCTCGGCTTACCTATGCCGTGTGGTAGGAGAACTATGGAGTCTATTCTGTTCTCTGGTTTTTTCATGTCAACGTTCCTCAGATTTACGGCAATTTCCACCGTTTCGGTAAACTTCCTCTCCTTAGACTTCGATATCGCCTCTGTTATCGCCTTAACGACTTCTTCCTTCCGTGCAAGCATATGTCACCTCTCCGTAGTGCTTCGGCTTTCGCCTCCTACGGAATACGATCTTTTGAGTTGCGGTATTTTAAGCTATCGTTTTAGCTTTTCTTCTTCCTCAGCTTTTGAACCTGGTACTTCTCTTTCTCCTCTTTTGTCTCAAGCTCCTCTTTCGTCTTCTCCTTCGTAGCCCTGCCAAAACCAGCAAAAACCCAAGTTCCACGAAAGTCTCTGCTCATCCTGTAATAAGCCCCACAACCGCACTCTTGGATTCCAAATTTTTCATCAACCACAATCTTTTTGTTGCAGATCTTGCAAGTAATTTCCATGCTTTCACCAATTGAAGCTGGATCTATAAATCTTTTCCAACGTTGCTTTCGATCCAGCTCTTTATTTCCTTCTTTGGCATCGCTCCAACAATTTGATCTACTGGTCTACCTCTTTTGAAGAATATTAGCGTTGGTATCGCGGATATGCTGTATTTCACAGCAATGCTCTGATTTTCGTCGACATTGACCTTTCCAAACGCAACCTTGCCTGCGAACTCCTTTGAGAGCTCATCTATTATCGGTGAAACGTACCTACACGGCATGCACCACTCTGCCCAGAAGTCAACGACTGCGTTCTCGTTTTGCTTCAGGAAGGACTCAAAGTTCTGCTGATCGAGCTTTAAGGGCTTCGTATCCTTTTCACTTGCCATTCTCATCAACTCCTTCAGCTTCTTTTTTCGTATCTCCTCGAGCTCGTCCATGGTATTTAATTTTTCTCTTGCGGTTAATAAAATTTCTCGGTTTTGCAAAAAACTATAAAAATGATACGTATTCAACTTGTTAAATTATTAAAAAAATAATGGAAAGATTTATAAATTTCGTTTCAAATACGTATCATGGCAAGAGTGAAGATAATAGACCTCACGATGAGGGATGGGCATCAATCATTGCTTGCAACGCGCATGAGAACACGAGACATTCTTCCGATCTTAGAGACATTTGATAGCGCAGGAGTTTATTCCTTCGAGGTCTGGGGAGGGGCAACTTTTGACGTATGTCACAGGTTTTTGAACGAGAGCCCATGGGAAAGGCTAAGGGAGATAAGGAAGAGGGTCAAAAACACGTTGCTCCAAATGCTTCTCCGTGGTCAGAACCTCGTTGGATACAGACATTATCCAGACGACGTTGTTGAAAAGTTCGTGAAGAAGACAATAGAATGCGGACTCGACTTCTTCAGAATATTCGACGCCTTAAACGATGTCCGAAATCTTACAAGTTCGATAAAATTTGCGAAGAAGTATGGAGCAAACCACGTTCAAGGAGCAATTTGCTATACGATATCCCCTGTTCACACGATCGAAAAGTTCGCTGAAATCGCGAGAGAGCTTGCGGAGCTTGAAGTGGATTCGATTTGCATAAAGGACATGGCAGGATTGCTGTCGCCTAAGGTTTCCTATGAACTCGTGAAAGCCCTGAAAAAGGAAGTGAATTTACCAATAAACGTTCACTCACACTACACATCTGGAATGGCTTCGATGGCTTTGCTTAAAGCAGTTGAAGCGGGTGCGGAGATAATTGACACTTGCATGTCTCCGCTTGCGATGGGGACTTCGCATCCTCCCACGGAAACGATTGTGTATGCACTCGAGGAGCTTGGTTACGAAACCGGCGTCAAGTTGGACGTCTTGCTCGAAGTGAGAGACTACTTCATGAAGGTCCGTGAAAAATACGCTGGCTACTTGGATCCGATTTCCACGATCCCGGATACGAACGTTCTCGTTTATCAGATCCCGGGCGGCATGTTCTCTAACATGATTTCTCAGCTCAAAGAACAAAATGCAATGCATAAGCTAACAGATGTGCTCAAAGAGGTGCCAAGAGTTAGAGAAGACTTTGGTTATCCGCCTTTGGTGACACCAACGAGCCAGATCGTAGGAGTTCAAGCAGTCGTAAATGTTCTGATGGGCGAAAGGTATAAGGTTGTGACAAGAGAATCGAAGGATCTCGTGAAGGGCATGTATGGTCGAACGCCAGCCCCGATCAGGGAGGAGATCGTGAAAAAGATCCTTGGCGATGAGAGACCAATCGATCGTCGCCCAGCGGATTTGCTTGAGCCAGAGTTCGAGAAGAGAAAGAGAGAGCTTGAAGAGAAGGGAATC
>JBKBUO010000014.1:7930-26340 GCA_046290005.1 Archaeoglobaceae archaeon
GAAGCTAGTGAAGAGAACGTTTTAATCTACGCACTGTTCCCACAAACTGGGTTGCAGTTCCTCATGAAGCAGACAAAAGAGGAGGCCTTTCCTCCAACTTCAAAGGTCTCTGGAAATTTCGAAGTCGTTGTCGATGGTGTAAAATACTCCGTGAGCGTTAAACCTGCTTAAATTTCTTTTTACCCACAAAGAAGACAGCCAAAAAGCTCAATAGTGCACCGAAGTAAAAGCAGTAAACGTATCCGAGTTCTTCAGCTATCAACCCTCCAAGTAAAGAACCTACGATCGTTGAAAGGTAAATCGTGGAGTTTAAGAATCCAGCAACGCTACTCCTTTCCGAGTTCTCATCTAAGACTGCTTTGAGTGCTCCAACGTAAAGTGAGCTCCATCCCAAGGCTATAAAAAACTGCGCAAAAAGGAATTGCCAAACTTGCGAAGAGAGGGAGTATATGTAGAAGGTTATACCAGATAAAATGGATCCAATTGTCATCAAAGACCTGTTGCCTAAAAATTCAATCCTCTGCATTATCAAGAACTGGAGGAAAGAGTTCGTAAAGTAGATCACCCCTATCCAAAACTTTGAAATTCCAAGGTTTGAGAGATAGATTGGGAAAATCAACCACACAGCACTTGCACCAACGTGACGTATGAAAAATGCGAAGTAAACGGAGAAGTTGTCTCTTATTATCTTCAGCGAACTCCTTGCTCTCGAAACTTTCTCTTCCGGAACTCTCTCTCTTAGAATTATCAGAAAAGCCATGAAAGTCAGAAGAAAACCGAGGACGAATATACCACAGTAGAACGCGATTATTCCAGCGAAAAGTTGCCCAACTGCCCATCCGAGGCTACCAAAGGAAGAAAAGTATCCGACCTTCTTGTTTACTCCATAAGCGTAGCTTATAAGCGCAGAGGGGAAGATTCCAAGGGAAAAGCCAAGCAAGGTTCTCACTATCAAAAGTTGGATCGCATCTTTTGCCAAACACTGGGATAAAAAGAAGACCGCAGAAAGGAGTAGACCAAGAGACATGATGATCTTTTTGTTGAAGAAATCCGATATTCTGCCAAATACACTGGATGAAAATAAGGTTGCAAGGCTGTAAGCAGAAGAGATGAGACCGATTTCCAGATCAGAAGCCCCAAGTTCCTTCGCAAACAATGGAATGAAGAGAAGCGAAGAAGCTACGGAAAACTGGGTTAAAAAGTTCACGAGAGAAGCGTGCATAGTTAAAGATCGTTTAACATCTGCAGATACTTTCTCCTTTCCTCTTCTTTGTACTGCAAAAGCCAGGGTGCCCAGCAGAGCTCGATTGCTCTACAGTTGCAGTGTTTTGCAACACTCTCCACCAATTTGACGAACTCTATATCGTTTTTCGGTGTTTCAACTCCAGCTTTGCTGAAAATTTTCGATAGAACCCTTCTAACGATCTTATCTGGCATCACGGTGTCGATTCCCCCCATCATTCTGAGATACTGGTAAGTTATTAATCCAACTCCGCTTATTTTTCCAATTGGATCTTCTTCCCAATTCTCGAGTCGAGAACTTTTAGCCCAAAGCCTCAGCGCTTCTCTATCGTTATCGCTGAGCTTCATTAGATATCTCGCGCTCTCTATCGCAACATTCCAAGAGCGACGGTTTCGCCAGATCTCGAGTAAGTTCTCAATCTCCGCGTTCGCGAGTTCTTTCAACGATCTCATACCAAACCTCTTCCTAAACTCGATGATCTTTGGAACGATCGATTTGAAGTAGTTCAACCCAATCGATGTAAAGCTTGCATCCACGAGCATTAAAACAACGTTTCCTTGGTATCTCTGCGTCCCAAGGCAACGATCGCAGTGAATCCCTATCTCCTTCAGACTTGCGAGCATCTCGCTGATCAGATCCTTTAGCCTTGGAGAAATGTGCCTCAGACTCTCCCTATCATCACCGTTCAGATCGCCCATCAGTCATCATCGGCAAGATACTTTGGTAGATTTACAAAAAAACTTTTCGATGTCTACAAAGATAGAAGCTAAGACGTGCTCGCCACGAAATCTGAGTCCGATCAGCCGAGCTTCCAGTGTCTCTCCAGTTTCTCTAAAAACTTCTCAAATTCGATATCCCTTAGTATCCTCCAATCGAACGGCTTTGCATCTCTAAGCTCAAGCCTTATCGCGTTGTTTTGACAAACAGCTATGCAAGAACCAAAGCCGTCGCAACGTTCTTCAAACGCAAGTTTTGCTTTTCCATCTTCAAGCACCAAGGCAATTGTGGGACAAGCTTCAACGCATTTTCCACATCCTACGCACTTTTCCCGGTCGATGACGACTATTTTTCTCATAATCCCCCTCTATGGGCTTTCCTTTCTGCCTCGATCATTTTGCTATCGATAAACCCCTTGTAGTCCTCCACTTCTCCCGTGACTCTGACGATGAAGTTCCTCACGTCGATCCCACGGGTATTTGCTCTTTCCACCATCATGTGCATCGCAATGCAGCACGGCACCTCCATCGTGTAAACTTCCACTTCTTTCGCAGCTGTTTCTGAAAAAATGAGCTTGATTTTTTCAAACATTCTCCTTGGATCCTCAAGCATAGGACAACCTATGATCACGGTTTCACTCTCAAACTTTTTTGGGATCTCCTTGTTTACAAGCACAGCACAGTCTGCACAGAGTGCCAGCTTTTTGCTTTGCATGAACTCAGCCTTTGGGTGCACAAGCAGTATTTTCACAGGCCACTGTTTTACGGGTCTCATACAATAAGTAAATGTCGTTAAAGATAAGCTTGGTCCCTAAATTCTTCGACTCCTAAGCGTAGAAAAGGTTATCAACTCGAGGAACGATTAATCTTGGTGGGCTAGGCCGGGGGACTCGGCGTCCCCTGTAACCCGAAACCGTCGATATGCGGGGGCCGAAGCCGATGGAAGGTCCGCATGTCCGCGAATAGCTGGGCAACGGGTTCCGTAGAGTCCTCGTCCTGAAGGACCGGCGGTTACCTCGAATCCTTCGGAGGAAGGGTTCGTGGTATTTGTCGGGGGCACCGGCTGAGGCCCGGAAGGGAGCAAGCCTACCCCGAACGTCCGGTGCTTTCAGGGGCACGGGGAGGAGGAATTCGTTACCCAGCTACGCGGAAACAGCGGATCGACCTGAGGCGCGCCCACCACTCAATGAATTCTCCCCCTTGCAAGAGATGCAAAAACGCCGAAGGTGCAAAGGATTCCAGATATCAAGAACGCGATTTTCATAGCGCTCATAAACTCCAAGATCGATTCGCTGACCATCGCGCTCCCTATGGTTATTGCGAAGATCAACATGACAACGCCCATGCTCAAAGCTTGTCCAACGACTCGCATCGTTGCAAGCGTAGCAGAAGCGATGCCGTAGAATTTCTTTTCAACTGAGCTCATAACAGCGTTCGTGTTTGGTGAGCTAAACAAGCCAAAACCAAAGCCTATGAGGAGGAGATAGGTAACCACTACCGCAATTGACGTTTCAAGGTCGAGAGAGGAGAATAAGAAGAGAGAGAGTGCGGTTATCGCCATTCCTATGGATGCAACTATTCTTGGCTCAACCCTATCCGAAAGCAATCCTGAGATCGGTGAAAGAATTGCCATGACAACTGGTTGCACAAGCAATACGATTCCGGCGTCCTGTGGACTCAATCCCTTGACTATTTGCAAATAAAGGCTGAGCAAGAACGCAACTGCGAACGTTGCGGAGTAGTTGAGCAGCGCTGCAAGATTTGACATTGCAAAAACAACGTTTCTCCTGAAAAGATTGACGTTGAGCATGGGTTGTGGAGTCTTTATCTCTACGAACACAAATGAGACGAGCGCTACAACACCAAATAAAACCAATAAGAATCCCAAAGGCTTTGGAAGACTTGAAAAACCGTAGATCAACAAAAAGAGCGCTAAAGAGAAGAGAGTCGCTTCTTTGAAATCGAAGGAGTCTTTTACTTCGATTTTATCCTCCTTGATTTTCGAAACGAGGTAAATTGGGATTAGAGCTAAGAAGATCGGAAAGGCAAATACCAACCTCCATCCCAGGAACTGCGTTATCAAACCCCCAAAAAAGGGTCCAGAAGATAGACCAAGGTAAACCGCAGACGTGTTGATTCCAAGCACTTTTCCTCTTTCCTGCGGTGGGAAGGCGGAGGTGACCATTGCAATAGCTGTCCCAGCGATCATCGCAGAGCCAATTCCCTGTAAAAACCTAAAAACAACGAGCATTGTCCCAGAAATTGAGATCGAACAAAACAGTGCGGAGATTGCAAAAACCGATAGTCCAGCGATGAAGAGCTTTTTTCTGCCCTTGATGTCTCCGAGCCTACCCATCGGAACTAAGAACATAGCGGTGGAGAGAAGAAAAGCGGTCGAGATCCAAGCGAGGAAAACTGCGTCGAGGGCAAAGTCTTTTTCGATCATAGGAACCGCGACGTTTACAGCGGACGCCATGAAAGGGGTTAGGAACGAGGAGATAGTAGTAGCAATTAAAACGACATATCTTTGATCCATGCAATCTTTTGCGTTCTCTACTTTATAAGCTTTGCCAAATAGTTTTTGATTAATACTCTTTTTGCAATTTTTTATGGACCCATCGAGCTCCAAGCCTCCAATCGAGAGAACAATTTTTATTAGAAGTTGCGACAACTTTACTCAGTGAGGGTTGCGATCGAAACCTATGGTTGCACGATGAACCAATCGGACAGCGATGTTATGAGGGCTTTTCTCTCAAACCACTTCGAGCTATCGGACGTTGAAGACGCCGAAATCGTTGTCATAAACTCCTGTGGAGTCATAGAGTTCACAGAGAGAAAAATAATCCGTAGAATTCAAGAGCTAAAAAGCGCCGGGAAAAAAGTTGTGCTCGCAGGCTGTTTATCGAGGATTTCAAAGGAAGCTTTAAGCCTTGCAGATTCATCAATTGCTCCAGATAACCTCGAAAAAATAGTTGAAGCGGTGAAGCTCGCTTTTAACGGTGGTGCAAGATTTCTTGAGTGGAATGAGGTTGATAAAACTCTTTTACCAAAGTTTAGACTGGAGGAGAACACGATTGCCATAGTCTCGATTTCAGAAGGTTGTATGGGTCACTGCGCCTTCTGCGCAACTAAGTTTGCAAGGGGAAAGCTGAGGAGCTTCTCTCTCGAGAACATCGTGAAAGAAGTCGAGAACGCTGTAAGGCGAGGCTTTAAGGAAATTCAAATCACATCACAAGACACCGGATGCTATGGGCTCGAAAAAGGTAAACTGATGCTTCCAGAGCTTTTAGAGAGGATATGCAAGATCGAGGGAGACTTTAGGGTAAGAGTTGGGATGATGAACCCACAGTTTGCAAAGGCGATGCTTCCGGATTTGCTGAACGCATACGAAGACGAGAAGATCTACAAGTTTCTACATCTCCCAGTGCAGAACGGAGATAACAGAGTATTGGAGGATATGAAGAGGGGGCACAGCGTCGAGGACTTCGTAGAAGTAGTTGAAGGGTTTAGAAAGAGGTTTGACGTCATGCTATCAACAGACATAATCGTTGGCTACCCAACGGAAAGCGAGGAGTCGTTCTGGAAAAGCTACGAGCTCATCGAATCCATTCGCCCGGACATCGTCAACATAACGAGGTTTTCGAAGAGAAACGGAACTCCAGCCTCGAAACTTAAACAGATCCCGGGATGGATCGTCAAGGAGAGATCGAGGAAGTTAACGGAGCTCTGCGTGAAGATTGGGCTCGAGAACAATCGACGATACGTAGGAAGGGAGATTGAAGTTCTCGTAACGAGTCATGGAAGGAGGTGGATGTTGGCGAGGAGCAACGAGTATAGGGCAGTGATAACTTTTGGGGAGCTCGGAAAGTTCAAGAGAGTAAAGATAGGAGACTGTAGACACAACTACTTGCTCGATTCAGAGCTACGGGCTCGGAGCTTCTTTGCCACCTTGAGCACTGGGGTTTCTCTAAGAAGACCCTCGGGTCTGTAAACCAACACGAGGAACATGACGAGCCCAAATGCTATGTATTCTATCCAAACCGTTTGAAACGGTATTCTCAGCGTTTCTACGATCTCATACTTGTAAACGGTCAAGAATTGACGAACTGTAACGAAAACAAAGGTTCCGAAAAGGACTCCTTTGTTGTTCCCAGCACCACCGAGGAGGACCATCAGAAAGGGATAAAAAGTCCATTCAACCCTTGTGAAATTTGAAGCTATGAAGTTCGCTGTGAAGAGCGAAAAAAGTGCTCCGGCGATTCCCGCGATTGCTGCGGATATCGCTGAGATCTTTATCCTGAGAAACATCAAATTTCTGCCGTATGCCTTCACAACGTCTTCGTCTTCTCTCAATGCCCGCAAAAGTCTTCCAAAGGGGGAATTGGATATTTTCTCCGCAAGTATAAAAACGAAGAGGAGCAATAGCAGAGAAAGAATTGCAAACAGCAACTGCCTGTTACCAGCATAGAATGCGAAGACATCTGGCAAGGATATTCCGTAGTATCCACCGCCAAGCGATGTGTTGTAGTTGAAAACCATGAAGGAAACTTCGCTGATCGCTAGCAACGTTATCGCAAGGTAATCCCTCGAAAGCCTTGCACTTGGCAAAATTGCAATTGCTCCAATGATCCCGCATACAATTGCAGAAGTTGCCAAGTATAGGATTAGCAATAGGATTCCAAAGACCGGATCTTCCGCTATTCTCTGATTCATAATGGTCTTCAGTTCAGCGGAGCTCTCGATCAACTCGCCTTGAATTCCATAGTAGAGTATAAAGAGTCTGTTGACAATACCGCCAACCGTAAACGCGCCAAAGAGGACTGCAAGAGCCCTTCCAAAGTTTGGAATCCCCGCCAATCCGTATTCCAAGTTCAAACTAATGCTCACGAGCGCGTATATTCCAAACCAAAAGATCACGTTGAGAATGATTTGCTCCATTTTCTCAATCCCTCCACTATCCCATTCGGAGCTATGAGAAGTGCCATTATCAGCGCGGAAAGGGATACGACCTTGCTATAGAGGAGAACTTCGGTTCCAAGAACGAAGGACAAAGCGTATGTCACCAAGCTCTCCGAAATCCCAATCAGATAACCACCAACCAGTGCTCCAACGATGCTTGCAATTCCACCAAGAATTGAAGCTGAGAAAATCGAAACAATGATCAAGCCACCGGTCAACGGAACTATTTCTTGTTTGAATGGTAAGAGAGCTCCAGCTATACCCGCGAGCGCGCATGATAGGAACCAAGAGAAGATTCTCGTTTTCTCAACATTTACCCCCATCGTCTCCGCAAGCGCTGGGTTTTCCATCGAAGCGCGAAGTGCTATGCCAAATTTCGTTTTAAAGAGCAAGAACCATAGAAAAATCAGCGTGAAAAGAACGACTACAGAGGAAGCGAAAAATGCTCCTGAAATTCCTTGGATCTCAAAATCGTAGGTTGTGAATATGAACTTTTTCGCAACCCCCCCTATGGAGTCTGAGATCGCTCCAATGAATCCAAACAAGATCAAATCAAGGGCGAGCGTTGCGATCATCAAGATGACGATGCTTGCACCCCTCTGGATGAGCGGTCGAAGGATTGCGAAATAGCAAACAACGCCGAGAATTCCGCAAACAACGAAAACGATTGGTAAGGATAAGTAGGGGTGAAGTCCAAGAAAGTAGTATAGGGACAAAGCCAAGTAAGAGCCCATCACCGCAATGGAGCCGTGGGCGAAGTTTGGAACCGATGTCGTGATATATGTTAGCGTGAGTCCTAAGCTCAGCAGCGCAAGTAGGTTCGAGTATACCATCGCACCTTCTATAAGCATAAAGAATCGAGGAAGGGTAAGCTTTAAAAATTTTGGGAACTTTTTTCGAGTATGAAGACTGCGGGCGCTTTAATTGGAATATTGTTAGCAATTGTCTTTCTAAGCGGATGCGCTCAGCCACCAGAGAAAACCGAGATAAAAATAGGGGTCCTCGTAGACCTCTCCGGACCACTTACGACCTATGGCACGGACATAAAGAATACCCTAATGATTGCAGAAGAGGACTTGAACAACTACCTAAAGGCAAAGGGATTGCCGTACACTGTGAAGTTCTACGTCGAAGATACGAAAGTGGATCCAAAGGTCACGCTCGAAAAAGTCCAGAGCTTGTATGCAAAGGGTATCAACTTGATCGTCGGACCAATGGGTAGTGGGGAAGTTAGAAACGTCAAAGACTTCGTGACTGCGAACAAGATAATAATAATCTCGCCATCTTCAACTGCTCTGCCAAAGCTTTTGGGTGTTACAAAACCAGAGGAGAAGAAGTTCATCTTCAGATTTGTCGCCCTCGACGATCTTCAGACTGATGCAATAGTTGCGGAGCTGAAAGATCTTGGAGTCAAATCGGTGGTTATAACGCACATAGGCAACGCCTGGGGCAAGGGACTTAACGATGTTATAAAACCGAAGTTGGAGAAGGAGGGGATAGTGGTTAAAGCATCCATAGAGTATCCAGATCCTCCCCCAGCGGACTTTTCGCCCTACATTGCGAAGATAGAGGAATCAGTTGATGAACTCATGAAACAGTTCTCGGTAAATGAGATTGCGGTAATTGCGTTCACTTACGAAGAACTCGCAACGATGCTTGCACAAACAAAGAGTGGTAGCAAAGCCCTCGACGTAATTTGGCTCGGTTGCGACGGCACAGCAACGAGTGCAAAACTCTTAGAGGTTTGTGACAAGTCCAACAGAGTAAAAGTTGTAAGCACGCTCTTTGAATCAAAAGGAAAGGCTTACAGTCAGCTCGAAGAGAAATACAAAGCAAAAGGCTATGGAAAGGCTCCTTATCAGTATGCGATGAATGCTTACGATGCTGCTTGGGTCTTAGTTTTGAGCTACGTGGAAGTTGTCAAGGAGAAGGGCAAATACGACCCAGATGCGATGGCTGCAAAGATCCCAGTGGTTACGGAGAAATACAGCAAGGGTGAATACGGTGTCGAAACTGTGAGCGGATACATAAAGCTAAACGAGTGGAACGACAGAGCAAGCGGAGACTTCGCACTCTACTACATAAAAGATTGCTCTTGGAGAGTTGCGGGAATCTGGGATTCGGTTTCCAACAAGATAATTTGGCAAGAAAAATTGAAATGATCCTCGAAACAAAGAACCTTTCCAAATTTTTTGATGGTGTAAAGGCTCTTTACAGAGCGAACATCGCGGTTGAGAAGGGTAGCATAACCCTGATCATTGGTCCAAACGGGAGTGGAAAAACAACGCTGATAAACGTTATCTCGGGATTCTACAAAGCGGATGAGGGGAGAATTTTCTTCGAAGGAAGAGATATAACGAACAAGAGTCCATTTGAGATAAGCAGACTCGGAATAGTAAGGACTTTTCAAATTCCCAAGGCGCTGAAGAAGTTGACAGTTCTCGAAAACGTTTTAATCGCACCACTTGGACATGGGGATAGCGCTTTCGAATCCATAACAGGAAGGTGGGTAAAAAGAGAGACGGAACTCGTAGAAAAAGCGTTCAAGATACTTGAACTCCTTAAAATCGACCATTTGTGGGATAGAAAAGCTCAGGAGTTAAGCGGAGGACAGTTAAAGCTCCTCGAAACTGCGAGGGCGATGATGAAGGGTGCTAAGCTCTTGGTAATGGATGAACCGATCGCAGGTGTGAATCCCGTGCTCGCAGAATCCATGCTAAGTACTTTCTCGGAAATGAAAAAGGAAGTTAGCTTTTTAATCGTAGAACACCGACTTGACATCGTGCTGAAGTTTGTGGACTATGCATATGTAATGGCAAACGGCATGGTAATAGCAGAGGGCAAAGCTGAGGACGTGATTCGGAATCCAAGGGTAGTGGAGGTGTATCTGGGTGTTGATAACAGAGAAGCTTAACGCGGGCTATAAACAGCTCCAGATCCTGTTCGACGTAGACTTAACTGTTGAAAAGGGCATAACAGCGGTCATTGGGCCAAACGGTAGTGGAAAGTCCACGCTTTTGAAGTCCATCTTTGGAATGGCTACGATTCACTCGGGGAACGTTTACCTCAACGGCAGAGATATAACAAAGCTACCCCCGCATGAGAAGGTGAAGCTTGGGATATCCTATCTCCCGCAAGTCGAAAACGTGTTCGCGAATCTTACGGTTGAGGAGAATCTGAAGATCGCTGGATACTGGCTTGAGGAATCGGAGAGGAAGGAGAGAACTTCTCATGCACTCGAATTCTTTCCAGAGCTTAAAGAATACGTTCGAAGAAGGGCTGGAACTTTAAGTGGCGGAGAAAGACAGATGCTCGCAATGGCCTGTGCACTCGTGAAAAATGCAAAGTTTATGCTCTTGGATGAACCGACCGCACAGCTTTCGCCAAAGTTTGCTGAAAAGATCTTTGAAAGGATCCAGAGTTTGAGAGACGAGATGAAGATTACGATTTTGCTCGTGGAGCAAAACGTGAAGAGGGCGCTTGAAATAAGCGACAACGCCTACTTGCTCGCAAGTGGCAGAGTTGTGTTTCGGGGAAACGCTTCTGAGCTTGTTTCGCATCCAAAGTTTGAAAAAATGTGCGTCGGGATAGTGGATTAGCATCCGAGTGCTTTTTCCACACTCTCAAGCAAGTGCTTTATCCTAAAAGGTTTGCTTATCACTTCTATTGCGCCTTCTTTGATAATTTCCTTTCCTCTTTGCACCGCATAAGCTGTTACCGCAATTATCTTCGCGTTTGGATCTATTTTCTTTATCTCCCTTGTAGCGTTTACCCCGTTTATCTTCGGTAGCTCTATGTCCATCAACACGAGTTTTGGTCTTTCTGCGATGAATTTCTCGATGCCCTCTTTTCCGTCCCTCGCAACTGACACTTGGTAGCGCGTAGATAGAACTTTGATGAGCAGTTCGACCATACTCTCATCATCCTCGATTATGAGAATCTTCATTCACACACCTCCAATGCAATCGTAAGCTCGATGTTGTTTAGTTTCAAAATATTTAAAACTTTTCCTCAAAAAAATGCGTATTTCATGAAAAAATGCAGCCAAGGTTGAGCGAAACAGAAAGATAAAATATACTCGGGCTCAATCCCGTTATGCGAACCATCTTCTGGAAAGACGGGGTATGGATGATCGATCAAACTAAGCTGCCAGAAAAAGAAGAGTTGATTCATTGCTCAAAGGTGTCTGAGCTAATAGATGCGATAAAAAAGCTCGCAATCCGTGGTGCTCCAGCACTTGAAGCTGCTGGAGCTTATGGAGTTGCCTTAGCTTGTTTTGAAAGAGACTTCAAAAATATCGAGGAAATGAGAGAGCATTTGATCCGAAGAGCAAATGAGATCGCTACTGCAAGACCAACCGCTGTCAATCTCGTAGTAGGGGTCGAGAGAGCGCTGAAGAGGGCTTTGAGCGGTGAAAATATGGAAGAAGTTCAGAAGCTTGCACTCGAAGAAGCGGAAAAGATCGCGAATGAGGACGTTGAAAGGAACAGAAAGCTTGGGAAATTTGGAGCAGAGCTTTTAAACGATGGTGATGTTGTGCTGACTCACTGCAACACCGGAAGGCTTGCGACCGTTGACTGGGGGACTGCCTTGGGAGTCGTGAGATCTGCGATCGAAGAGGGGAAGAGGGTCAAGGTCTTCGCCTGCGAAACGAGACCTCTGAACCAAGGTTCAAGGCTAACTTGCTATGAGCTTCTAAAGGACGGAATAGACGTCACGCTTATAACAGATTCTGCAGTTGGAATCGTGATGAGAAATGGTTTCGTGAACAAAGTCATCGTAGGCGCGGATAGAATCGTGAAAGATGGGGTTTTCAACAAGATCGGAACCTACACCTTGGCAATCGCTGCGAATTTCCATAAAATACCTTTCTATGTTGCAGCTCCGAAGACAACTTTCGACCTCAATAAAACCTCCAGAGAAGTTGTCATTGAAGAAAGGGGGAGAGAAGAACTGATTTTCTGTGGAAAAAAGCTTTTAGCTCCAGAAAATGTAAAGGTATACAATCCTGCGTTCGACTTCACACCTCTAAGCCTTGTAAGCGCTATAATCACCGAGGAAGGCGTTCTATTCCCGCCCTACAACTTCTGAATGAAAACAAAGATAACAGAAGCCAAGACCGTTGCACTGATAACAGCGTTGATGTAGAAGAAGGCAACTTGTATCCTCTGCTCATCGTATTTTTCTCTAACCACATAGTGTTCAAGGAAAAGCAAGAAGGCTATGGGCAAAAGTGCAAAAATCGCTTCCTTAAGAACCGGTAGAAGGAAGAGGAAAAAAGCAACGTGATTCGTTCTCGAGAGAATTTTTGCGAATCTTTCACCGAAATGCGCACCAATGGAATGAAGTTTGAACTTTCTATCGAACTCGATGTCTTGCAACGCGTAGATCATATCAAAACCCGCGACCCAGAAGATGACCGCGATCGAGAATGCAAGTATCTCCAAGCTGAAGTCTATCGAATCCCTAACTGCGATCCAACCGCCGAGTGGTGCGAGGGCTAAGTTTAGTCCAAGGACGTAGTGCGAGAGACACGTGAACCTCTTGAGATAGGGATAAACGTAGGCAACGATTGGAGGAATAGGAGAGAGGAGGAAGGCTGTTTTGTTTATCATAAAGGCTGATAACTCGTAGATTGCAAGGCCAACGAATGCGATCAGGTAAGCGTCTTTAAGCTTTATCTTTCCCGATGGTAGATGGCGTTTAGCTGTCCTTGGGTTTAAAGCATCGATTTCTCTGTCGATGATCCTATTAAAGGCCATCGCGAAGGTCCTAAGTCCGGTGAAGGCTGTGAAGATTAAAAAAGCCAGTCTTAGATCGAGGTTCCCTGCGATCAACGCGCCCGAGTAGGCAAATGGAAGAGCAAAGAGCGTGTGCTCTATCTTAACGAACTCCAGGTATGTCCTGATCCTCCCGATCATTGTTCCAGATCCCACTTCTTGCTTGGGTCACTTTTAACGTATTTCTCGATCAGCTTCGCCTCTAAGTCGACATCGAAATAGTTTGCAAGACTTAAGATCATGAATAAGACGTCTACAAGCTCTTCCTCGATCTCCTTTAGATCTTTTTTGCGAACACTCTCCGCAAGTTCGCCAACTTCTTCGAAAAGCACTGAGAGCAGGAAAAGGGCACTGCTCTTAGCATCGATGGGGTAATACTTTGCCTTCAAGATCTCCCTAATTTCAGAGAGTTTCATAAAAAATTAGGATTTTAATTCTCTCCCAACGCTCTTAGCCCAGACGTATGCAAGAGTTCTGTAAATCAGATGTGCGAACTTCGTGTATGGTGCGTATGCCAACAAAGTGAAAACGATGACCAAATGCGCCAAGTATGCGTAGTAAGCAAGAACGCTTCCAGAGTAGCGGAGAACTTCGATGATAACTCCGCTCACGCCAACTGCGAAGATCGTAGCCAAGAACAACCAATCGAAATACGTTCCATATCCGATTCTCTGATCGCTGAACCTTGCAACGATCGCCCAAACGCTACCAACGAGAAGCAACAAAGCTCCAAGGTTTCCTAAGATCTTCACGGGATCCGTTATCGGCAGAGCCAACTCATGGTAGCCGAGAACGTAGAGGTAAACGATATCTCCGAGGGTTGCAACGCCGAGAACTATGAAACCCCAGAAGATCATAAAGTGAGCATAGAAGCGATATTTTGCTTTGTTGCACTGCTGGAACTTCGAATGCTTCAAGATGTCGATAATCGACCAGAAGAGATGTTCCAAGAACCTCGCAGATGATTTAACGACCCTTATGTCTCCTCCCTCCTTTACCTCGTATTCGTAAACCTTTGAAACCTGCGAATTAATTGCAACCCAGAAACGATAAGCGCTGATCGCAGCGACAAAAAGAACCCAAGCTCCAACCGCGAAGCCTGCAAGCTCAACATGGGTGTGTGGGATGAACTTGCCAAGCACAATTTTTCCTTCTGGTATCTCTGGAGCAAAGATCGATAAGTAAAGCGCTGTAAAGATTATTGGGATCGCGAAGTAAACCAATATGCCTGCTGGTCTTCTCAAGATCTTTGAAAGAAAAGATGGGAAAGTGTAGTGCTCCACGACTTTCGCACGAATCGCTGCAAGAACTTCTCCAGGTTTTGCACCCCTTGGACAATAATCGCTGCAATCGTTGCACTGGTGGCAGAGCCACACGTCTGCATCGCTGAGCAATTTTTCTTTCGCACCCCACTGAGCCCAGATCATCTCCTTTCTTGGGAAAGGATTCTCGTCTGGGCTTTGTGGGCAAACAACGCCACAAGTAGCGCATTGATAGCATTTCTTCAAACTCTTTCCACCCGCTTGGATTATTTCCTTCGCAAACTTTGCATCCGCAATCATGCGATCACCTCAGAAGCCCTTATACGGATTGGCTCCAAGCTGTTTGATTTCATCGACAAACCCGTTAACGATGCCCGCAATTTTGTCCCAGTCTGTGATCGAAACTTCCACCACCTTTACTCTTTCCTTTTCAAGCATGAGCCTTTGCAAAGTTTCTTGCACGTTCTCCATCCTTCTGTTCGCAAGCTCGCTACCTCTTACAAAGTGGCACTGGTAGTCTTGACCAAACTTGCAACCCATGAGCAGAATTCCATCGATCCCCTTCGAAAGAGCATCTGCTATGAAAACCGTGTTCACAGAGCCAAGGCATCGAACTGAAATGAAGCGAATCAATGGGTTTATCTTCACTCCGTTCATCGAAGCCATGTCGAGCGCTGGTAAAGCGTCGTTCTCGCAAACGAATGCGATTATTCTGAACTTCTCCGCCGCAGTTTCGTCCCAGTTCGGATCTGGAACATATATGGATTTGATCGCAGAAGATATCTGATCTACGCTGTACTGCTTGAAGCTTATTATTCGCTCTGGACACGCACCGAAGCAAATTCCGCATCTTCTGCAACGCAGTGGATTGGGCATTGGTGTTCCGCGTTCGTCTTCGTCAAGCGCACCGAATGGGCACTCTTCGGTGCAACGCTTGCATTGAGTGCAACGCTGTAGGAAGAAGTTCGGGAAGTCTACGTCACCGGTTCTCGGAAAAGTCGTTTTACCTTCTGCAACAAGCTCCACTGCCTGAATTGCCTTAAGTGCAGCTCCTCTCGCATCTTCCATCGCAGCTGGGATTTCCATTGGAGCCCTAACTGCTCCACAAGCGTAGATTCCCAGCCTTCTGCTCTCGTATGGGAAGCAGATGTAGTTCGAGTCCGGGAATCCGTAGCGAAGAGTTGGCAACTCTGGACCTTGGCGATAGGCTAAGTTCAGCACATGCCCGAGGCTCTTTATCTGCTCTACCTCTTCTGCGCTCTTGATGAGCCTTGGCTCGTATATGTGCTTGTATGGAACGGTTTTCTCGTCAGGGAACTCCTCTTTTATCGTGTAAAGCCCTTTCATCGTCGATTCCATGCCTATTGCAAGCACCAAAAGATCTGCTTCTATCGTAAGATCTTCCCCGAGCAAAGTATTCGTGACCTCAACGACAACTTTATCTCCGTTCTCCTTCACAGCCTTGACTTCCCCTTTCGTCAGAAATACGCCTGGATCGTCTTGCATTGTCTTGTAGAAGTCTTCCCAAAGCCCTGGAGTTCGCATGTCCTTGTAGACTATAAACGCGTTTCCTCCTTGTGAAGTTACGTATTTCGCTTGCTTAAGGCTCACGAGACAACAAACCGAGGAGCAGTAAGGCAAGTGTTTCTCATCTCTTTGCCCAGCGCACTGGATGAACGCAACGTTTTTCTTTCCAAGATTCTTTGCAATCGATTCGAACTCTACGTTGGTTACGACGTTCTTCATCTTTCCGTATCCAAGTTCTGCGAGCTTTGTCGCATCGTATGGCTTCCAACCTGTTGCAACAACGATCGCGCCAACCTTCAAGTCAACAGCGCTTCCATTTTGTTTCAACTTCACTTCAAACATCCCCGGCTGTCCTTGGATCGACTCGATAATCGTAGATGTGAAGACTTGGATCCCCAATTTCTTTGCCTCATCGATCAGCTTCGCAACCACTGGCTCCTCTAAATTCGTGTAAGGCGGAGAAGTCGGCAAAGACTTGTAGAGCTTTCTTGCAAAACCACCGAGTTCAGCTTCTCTTTCAACAATTATCGCTTTGTAACCCGATTTTGCGATCTCTATCGCAGCAGTCAAACCAGAGACTCCTCCACCTACCACGAGAATGTCCTTCGAAGTTTCTTGCTTGTAAGGCTCCGGCTTCTCTGCCTTCTGTGCCTTGACTATCCCTATTCTAAGATAGTCCTCAGCCAACTCTTGCGTATGCTCGTTCATCTCATGGCTCCAAACGACGCCTTCCCTGAGATTCACCCTCTCAACGTATTTTCCGTTGAAGTTAAACACCGCTGTCTTAACCCTTGGCGAACAAGCTGCGATCACGATCGCATCTAAGTTCGCAAGATCCTTGGATATGAATTCAACACCTTGGGCTGAGCATAGAAACGGATGAACCTTAGCTTCGATTCCCAACTCTTGACTCACAGCCCTGAGCTTTTCGACATCGAGCTTTCCTATATCGCATCCGGTGCATATGTAAACGCCAACCTTCTCCATAAGATCACCCCTTTGCAAATTGAATTGCCTTAAGTGCAGCGGAGGTTGCGGTTTCGTTTGAGAACATGACATCCAAGGGTTTCATCGCAACACCGGCTGGTATTATCCCCGGTTTTTCCCTGACAAACCCATATTCGTCGACTTCTACTCCCGGAATTGGATCTTCTGCAATCGAAGGTTGCATTCCCGTCGCAAGAACTAACATGTCCACTTCTTGGTGAAGCTTTTGTCCCGTTGCCGTATCTTCTGCGGTAACCATTAGCTTTCCGTCTTTCTCCTCAACCTTCGCAACCTTCCCCTTTATCAACTCTATGCCTTTCTCCTTCGCAACCTTTGCAAAGAAGTCCTCGTATCTTCCAAATGCACGGATGTCGATGTAGAAGATGTATATCTTTGCATTCGGATACTGCTCACGAACATAAGTCGCTTGCTTCAAGCTCGCTAAGCAACAGACTGCTGAGCAATACGGCAAGTGGTTCTCGTCTCTGCTTCCAGCGCATTGGGCAAAGGCTATCGAGTTTATTGGATTTCCATTTACAAGGATTTTTCCCTTAGTGGGTCCATTCAGCGAAGCAATTCTTTCAAACTCCATGTTTGTGACGACGTTCTTGAACTTCCCGTAGCCAAGGTTTGTGATCTTTCTCGCGTCGTATGGCTTCCAGCCTGTC
This sequence comes from Archaeoglobaceae archaeon, assembly GCA_046290005.1. GTDB lineage: Archaea > Halobacteriota > Archaeoglobi > Archaeoglobales > Archaeoglobaceae > WYZ-LMO2. The sequence goes on from JBKBUO010000014.1 coordinate 25,073, forward strand.
GTGACGATGATCGCTGATACTTTCAAGTTCAAGGTCTTTTCTACTTCGTTCAGATTTATTGCGTTGTATTTGCAAACCTTTACACATTCCCCGCATTTGTTGCAACTTTTTTCATCAATCGCATAGATGAACGGCATCGCCATCGCATGTGGTAAGTATATCGCCTTTCTCTTGCTCAAACCAAAGTCGTATTCGTTTTCTACCTCCACTGGACAAACCTCTTTGCATTTGCCACAAGCTGTGCAGTTTTCGTTCACGAATCTTGGTTTAATCCTTAAATTCACGGAGAAGTCACCAGCTTTGCCACTTATACTCGTTACCTCCGCGTTCGTAAGGAATTTTAGCTTCGGGTTTGTTCGCATTCTCCTATAAAGTATCTCGAGTCCACAGAACGGTGGGCAAAGCTTTGGAAAATACTTGTTCAATTGAGCAACTCTGCCACCAAGAAAAGGTGTTTTTTCAACGAGAACGACGCTATAACCAGTTTCTGAAGTTTCTATGGCAGAAGTCAGTCCAGCGATTCCTCCACCGATAACAAGGATCTCTCCCCCCATATCGACACCTTCGCACTTCAAAGTTTCGGTGCTTAATAAAGATATCGAAAATCGACCTACGATTTCGCAATTCTAAACAGAAGTTTTATCAGGGTTAAAAAAGTAAAAAATTCAATTTCCCGGGATGTCCGCGAGGTATCGTCTGAACAACGCATAGAAGAGCGCTGTAAGAAAGACGAGAACGCTTATCAGAAGGAACGCTAAGATCACAAAAACCGCAACCATAGGCACATCTATGTAGAAGTTCGAAAACGCGCTGAAGTGAATTCCCTCGCTGCCGAGAACTACGAGGTATGGATACCTTGCTCCACCGTTCATGAGCTCACCGAAGAAGACCGCAGAAAGGGACAAGAGTGCAAGAAGAGTTGGAGATCCCCTTTTAACGTATGCAAGGATGCCAAAGGTTACCAACAGAGCAACAACCGTGATCTTTGCTACGAAAACTGGTAAGAAGTTTCCAAAGGTTATGCTATGGAAGATGTAGCTCGAGAAAGAAGCGTGCGATAGCCAGTAAAGGATCCCGATCGGAATCTGGGCAATTAAGAACGTCACTCCGTATCTGTAGCCGATCTCCAATCCCTTCTCGTCTTTTTCAAGCGATGTCAAGAACGCTACGACGAATCCACCAACTGAAAGCGAAGCAAATATCGTGTGGAGATACAGCAACCAGAACATCGCGCTCGTATACGCTGCAAAGGGGCTTGCAAATCCATG
>JBKBUO010000015.1:0-25521 GCA_046290005.1 Archaeoglobaceae archaeon
AGAAAGAAGAAAAGAGCTGATTATTCTTGTATCTTTTTCTTTTTACAAGTGGATAGCTTCGACGATTTTTTTTAGCATCAAAAGTCTTATCGGCAGTTTTATTCCTCAACGCTTTTGTCTTATGGCATTTAGAAACATTTATTTGCTATTATGCACCATAATATAGCATGGAATACGGTAGAAACTCTCTCAAGATCTGCGTTTACGGATTAGACTCGTTTTCGGGGAAGTGGGATTATGGATGTGGATGAGATTGCTCCGAATATAATAGACAACAGCCCTGGAAGAGAACTGGTAAACGTGATAAAAGACCAACTTAAGAAGTCGAAGGAAGCCAAGTTTGCAATTGGTTATTTCTTTCTTAGTGGTTTTTCACTTATAAAAGACGAAAGATTTTACAAGTGAACCCATTGACTTAGAAGTTTATTTCCTATTTATAATTCAAAATGTAGAAGAATATAAAGACACGATGAATGGCATCAAGAAAGCTGTAAAGAATGTAATAAAAGATGCCGACGGAGCCAATTTTATTTTATCAGATGGACAGAACCTCTATGCTTTTAAATATGGGAAAAATTTATATTATTTAGTTAGAGATCCTCAGAACCCATTATCCACACTTCCGAGGAGACAGGAGCTTTAATCAAGAGTAAAAGACTTGCAGAAGAAAAAGCAGTTATAACTGCGTCTTAAAAGATTAATAAAGATGAACAATGGGAAGAATTGAAAGATGGTAAATTGTTAATAGCGCACAGCGATCTTCACTTCGAGTTAGAGAATTTATTATGAAAAGTCAATCCGATTGATTGGCTTTTATATCAACTCTACGACTCGGAGAGAGATAGGAGTTTACAAAAGTCTAATATTCTCATTCAAAACTTCTTTCTATGAAGCAAAGGGTTAGCGAAGCCTATAGACTTTTGCATCCGAGACCTGTTGTTTTGATCTGCGCTGGAGAAAAGCCAAACGTGATGGCTTGCAGTTGGATACTACATTTTTGAGCTAATCGAAGAAAAGAGAGAGTTCACGGCAAACGTTCCTCAGCCGGAGCTACTTGAAGCGGTTTGGATTGCTGGAACGAAGAGCGGTAGAGAGATCGAGAAAGTTGAGGTTTGAAATCTGAAGATCAAAAGAGCAAGCAAGGTTAGAACTTATGTAATCGAGGACTGCATCGCAAATCTGGAGTGTGTTGTGAAAGAAAGGGTTTTTGCTGGAGAGCACGCAATTTACATAGCAGAAGTCGTAGATGCCTACGCAGAGGGATTTGAAAAGACCTGGAAAAGGAAGATATTGTTGCACCTTGGCGGAAGAGATTTTGTGACGTTTGGTGAACCATTTAGACCAAAGACTGATTGAAATAACGCTTTTCACGGTAGTTTAGATCTAAAATCTTTGATATGCCAATTTTTTAGTTTCGTCGAGTATGGACTTTTTAAGCCCTACTTTTCGATGTATTTCTCCACGATTTCGAAGTTCACCTTTACGCCCAGTCCAGGCTCCTTTGGCACAATCGCAAAGCCGTCTCGAACCTCGATTGGCTTCTCTATTAGGTAGAACTCCTCACTCGGATAAAACGGATACTCCATGTAGCTCGAGTTGTAGCTCGAAGCTATCACTTGGAGATTTGCAGCCATCACGAGTCCAAATCCGAAGATGTGTGGGATGGATTGCACACTATAAGCCTCAGCCAAGGCGCAAATCTTTCTGCATTGGAGAATCCCACCGCATCTCGTTGCATCGGGTTGCACAATGTCGTAGGCTCCAAAATCTAAGAGTTCTTTGAATCTGAAGAGCGAGAAATCGTTTTCCCCTCCAGCTATATCTACGGAGGAGCGTTTTCTCAACTCGGAAAGAGCTCTCGGGTTATCGGATGACAAAGGTTCTTCGAGCCACCTTACATTGTATTTTTCGCATACTCTGGACAATCTTAGAGCTTCCCTGATCTCGCCATAGGCTGAGTTTGCATCCACCATTATCTCGAGATCTGGGTGCTCTTCTCTCACAGTCTTTATTATTTCTTCATCTTTCTCTACTCCCTCTCCTATCCTAAGCTTGACCGCCTTGAAACCTCTCTCTTTCGCGGTTTCAGCCACTATGCTTGCAGCCTCCGGCTCCAATGCTATTGGAAAGCTGGCATAAGCTTTAACCCTCTCCCTGCATCCACCAAGGAGCTTGTAAACCGGAACCTTCAAGGCTTTTCCAATCACATCCCAGATCGCACACTCCACAGCGCTCGTAGCTTGTGGTATCCCAAAAAGAATCCTGTTGCTCGTGTTGTAGATAGCTCTCCAGATCTCTTCGATCATGAACGGATCTCTGCCTATGACAATCTTTGCAATCACATCTTCGATGTATTTCGCCAATGCTTTGTCGGAAAGAGGAAAATGCGTCATAGAATAGCCTACTGTGCCATCGTCTGTTTCCACCTCGACCAAAGTTCCAGAGGCGGGAATTTCTGGCATCGCTCCGATTTTAATCGAAAATGGCAACTTCACGACTCTTGCTCTCACAGACTTGATTTCCATTTAAATCACCTCTTCCCACGCTCTGACTTCCCAATATATATCCATAACTTTCAACCTTGATCGACTTTGTCAAAAGAGATTTGCTCCATAGTGTTTCGATAAAAAAATTTGAAAATCCAAGGAGAGAATCAATTAGATCGCGAATCCTTTTTTCACGAGTCTGTGGAACAGACTGCCACGAACAAGCAGGATGATTGCAAGAACGATTGCAGTCATTAAAGCAGCGATGAAGCACACGCTCGTCATGTAACTACCTACAAAGGTCGCAATTCCCGCGACGATCAAAGAGAGTGCGACACCTAAGAGGTATACGATGATACCCTTCAGAGCTTTAGTTGAAGCTTGCTTGTCGTTAAGTCCAGCGATTTTATTACCCTCTTTCAGCCATATATATCCACCGACTAACAGCGGTATGATCGTAGGAAAAGCCATTGCATATAGTGTCATAGCCACGTTGCTCGTCGCGAAATCTAAAAGCATCGTTTTTCCTGGAGCCCAGAGCTCACCAGTTGTTGTAGGATCCCAGCTGAATCTCTGCCATGCTAAGCAATCCCATCCGTTCGTAAGAACAAAGAAGAAAGCCAAATAGCCTATAAACCATTGCACATGAGCGAGGTATTCTCTTCCAGCTACTATGAGCTTGTAAGCTACCCAGAACCCAATCATCGCAATCAAGAAATCGAGGATTATGAAAGTCACCACCACTGTTGTCGGTATCTCTGCTAAGCTGGAATAAACATGCATACTTTCCCAGTGCGGAAAACTCCAAGTCAGCCATATCGCCTCTGGCACAAAGATCAGGGAGAGGTACACCAAAAGTAAGCCGAAATACTTTGTTTCGAGCATCGATTTGATGTTTTTAAGCTGTTTCGCTGAAGCGGTGGCAAACATCGCTCCGATACCATAAACCCAGAAAACATCAACTTGTAGCATGTTTTTTAGTTATAAAAGTGTTATATATACTTTTCTACGTATTAGCAAATAGCTTAATCGCAAATTTATAAGGTTACAGAAATAGCCATACTTCTTTGTCAATCTGTTCAGAGGGAATAGGCAAGTAAGGTATTCTTGTTCTGGGAAATTTGGCTCTTCCAAGAACCCAGGGTTTGGTGGGGTAAAAATAAAATTACTCACTTATAGTCCGAAAACTGGATGATTATCGAGTGTTTGTTGGCAGACCAAGCGGGCACTACAAAGCTTTCTTCTCCTCCACTTCTGGACTTGATCGAGACGTTAACAGTTCCCTTTGCCGAAACTACAAGGTCTACCGCGGACATGAAGGGGAGTATCGAAAATCTCGCCACTTCCTTTTCGAGATCACTTTTTCCATCTGAAAACCTATCGAACACCCAAAGACCGTTTACGGCCTTGGATATCGGGCATATCTTTTCTGTACAAACATTCACGTTGTTTATGTAAACTTTATCCACTCCGCCAATTTCTTCATCGTATTCGCCTATCATCTCCTTGTATCTGAGAATTAGTAGTCCCGAAGTATCTTTTGCCCTTGGAGATAGTCTCTCAGGCAGTATTAGTAGCTCCACGTCTAATGGTGTAGAGGAGACCAAAAACCTAACCCAACTATCGTTTCTGAGAAATTCCGTCCTATAATAGTGATAGACGATCGGGCTCGAGTCTTTGTATAATACAAATTCGTACCGTTGACCTTTTTTCAGGTTAATTGGTCCGAAATCTCCGTCTTCGAGTCTCAAGAGTTTGACTGGGGAAATTGTTAACCTCTTTCCTTTTTCATCAATCGGGTATATCGCAAGCCATCCAGAAACTTTTCCGTTTGTCGCAAAAGTCAAGAATTTACCCGCTATTTTTACGTAATTCCCCTCTTGTGGTAATATTTCCTTTGTAGCCGGTTCATAGCCATTGATGAACTTAAACATCTCAAAGAAAGTTTCTGGAGAAGTGCAGAGTTGCACATGTGTCGTGTTGTTGAAGTAAACGTTCTCGGCCCCATAGATTTCTTTTTTCTCTACAGGAAATCCAATTGATAGGCTCTTTGGATTTCCAAAGATTGCAAGCGTGGGAATGCCTTGGGGAGCGCTAACACCGAATATACCGTCGAGTAATATCAGATGGGCAACCTTCGAAGCTCTTTCCGGAGAGGAGTTGACGTATCTCATTAAGAGAAAAGTACCCATAGAATGCCCAACGAGGTCGACCTTGTCTTTTCCACTTTCAGCCAGCGTTTTATTTATCACTTCGTCTATTCTCTCAAAAACATCTCTGACGACCTTATCCCTTGGCTTCTTGAGGATTTCGTTCAGATCTTTTGGGTCAATTATTTCAGTGATGCTAAAGCCAAATCCTTCTAGTCCAGTGATCAATAATTCGGTCTCGACAAGAAGCGCCCAAGCGATGGTGTCGTATTCTACAACTTTGATGTAGCTCTCTGGATACCCGTTCGATGTGAATCGTAGCGCTTGGCTTTCAAATTGTGCCCCGGAGCCAGCAATACCATGCACGAATATAATTGGTCTAAAATCCTCTGCCATCACTGTATGGATTAACAAAAACGTACACAAGACTGCGAGTAGCAATTTCATGATGCTATCTTCTGAATACTCATATATAAGTTTTTCCATGGCAATACATTTAATAAGAATTATTATGAGGTAAGACGAGTTTAATCCTATTTTAAGCAAATAAAGACCTAGTCGTGTAGCAATCACAAAGATCAACTCGAATCCTAAAACAGAAGACTTTCGTGTCTAAAACCTGAGCACGACCAGAAAAACCAGGTTTCTTAGATTTAACAAGATTTAAAAAGTGCTCCGGCCGGGATTTGAACCCGGGGCAGGGAATCGAGAGTCCCCTATGTTTGACCGGGCTACACCACCGGAGCTAAAAGTCGTTTTCGCATCTGTTTTTAAACCTTTGCAAACTCGTTTTTTCGGAAAAGATTGATAATTGAAAAGAGCTTTTTTTATTCATGGATGAGACTGAAACCTACGCTGAAGGTATTCACATGGTGATACCAGATTGGATTGAAAACTTTTTCCATAGGTATTTGACCGCAGAGTTCACGTATATCGATGGAGAAACCCCGAGAACGGTCGCAGTCCTTCCCTACTACGATCCAAATGAAAAATCTACCATCATAACAACTTCTCCAGCTTTTTATAGAAAAGTAGCGTGCATTAAGCGCAATCCCAAGGTCTCGGTGCTTTTCAGCAACTCAAAACATAGCGGTGTCAAGGAGAAGACGGTGCTCTTAGTTCACGGATTGGCAAGAGTTGAAGAGGACTTTGAGAAAAACAAGAATTACCTCGAGAATCTGATTAGAGACCAGAAAGAATCGTGGAAAAAGATCGTGGTGGAGAGGATGGTCAAGGAGCTAACTTCCCATATTGCCAAAAAGGCTGATGGACTGGTATCTATACAGAATAATAATAGATGTGAGGTCTCGAAGAATACTCGCTTGACGTTATGGTGGTTTAAACAAGATTCCCGAGGTTTTTGATGTGGGGTCATGGAACTCGAGAAACTCTTGAAGGGCTTTGAAAGGGCAATTGTGTCCCTCTCTACGCAAGAGTATCCGATCAGCTTTCCGTCGAGTCAGTTCAAAGTTGAGAAAAACAAGATAGTATTTCCTAAGCCCAGGGGTTTGCAGATCGATATAACTGCGGAAAAAGGCGAATCTCTCGAATTTGAACCCAAGAGATTTTACGAGTTTAAACAAGGCGGTATTTTTGAACGCGCTTAGGTTCATAATCTCGGGAAAGATAAGGGTTAGGAAGTTTTTCGAAGAGACTTATTGATGAAACCCAAAAAGCGAAATTTTTTTATTTATTTGAAAAGTCCCTCCATGAACTTCGAACTGGATGAAGACCGGAAGCTCCTTCAGAGGGCCGTTAGAGAATTTGCGGAAAAGGAGATAATTCCAAATGCGAAAACGTATGAGGAAAATGGAGAATATCCCTGGGATATTTTTAGAAAGGCTGCAAAACTCGGTTACGTTGCCCCAGACGTTCCGGAAGAGTATGGGGGGTCGAATCTCGACGTTCTTAGTTGCGTGATCATTGCAGAGGAGTTTTGTAGGGCAGACAGTAGCGTCGGCTCCGCTGTTGCGACCGCTGGTTTGGGTTGCCCCATGGTGAAGTACTTTGGCACGGATGAGCAGAAGGAGAAGTATTTGCCAATGGTTACGAGTGGAAAAACACCTTCAGCGATCGCGATAACAGAACCAGACGCTGGAAGCGATGTTTCAGCGATTAAAACTAAGGCGGAGAAGGTGGAAGAAGGGTGGATTATAAATGGAAGCAAGACATTCATAACGAATGGAAGTATCTCCGACTGGGTCGTAGTTTTGGCAAAAACGAATCCAGAAGCGGGATACCGCGGGATAAGCGCTTTCGTTGTGGAAAAGAGCTTTGCGGGGTTTGAAGCGAGGCGAATTAAAAAAATGGGCTTGCACTGCCACGATACTGCAGAGATATTTCTGAAGAACGTCTTTGTTCCAGAGAAAAATCTCGTAGGTGCAGAGAATATGGGTTTCTACCAGTTGATGCGCTTTTTCAACGAGAGCAGAATCGCAGTCGCTGCTGCACAACTTGGAATTGCAGAAGGAGCTTATGAGAGAGCTCTGGAGTATGCGAAGCAGAGAAAGACGTTTGGAAAGCCATTGATCGAGCATCAGGCGATAGCCTTCAAACTCGCAGACATGTTCACCGCAATAGAGTCTGCAAAGCTTTTAGTTTACAAAGCTGCGTGGCTCGTAGATCGGGGGGAAGCAAATCCAGCGATAAGCTCTGCTGCGAAGCTCTATGCAAGCGAAATAGCGGTAAAGGTTTGCTACGAAGCAGTGCAAATCTTTGGTGGCTATGGATACAGCAAAGAAAGCGACGTTGAGCGCTTCTTTAGAGATGCAAGAGCTGGGACTATTTACGAAGGAACGAGTGAAATTCAAAGACTGATAATTGCAAGGGTTCTCTCGGGTAAGATCAAGTTCTAAGATCCCATCGAGTTTTTGGGTAAAAGATAAATATTGCTCCTATACTTAATGCGATGACTTTGCCGAGTAAGGAAGACTTCTCAGAATGGTTCCACGAGCTCATTCAGTTTGCGGAGATAATGGACGTTCGTTATCCAGTGAAGGGTCTATACGTTTGGTTTCCATTTGGTTTCAAGCTCAGACAACTCGTTTATGCTAAGCTAAGGGAGATAATGGACAGAGATCACAGCGAAGTATACTTCCCAGCCTTAATTCCAGAGCAAGAACTTGGAAAAGAAGGTGAGCACATAAGGGGCTTTGAAGACGAGGTATATTGGATAACGCATGGTGGTTTAACGCCTTTGGACGTGAAGCTTGCCTTAAGACCCACAAGTGAAACAGCGATGTATCCGATGTTCAAGCTCTGGATAAGAAATCACGCGGATCTACCTTTGAGAGTTTACCAGATCGTTAACACCTTTAGATACGAAACGAAGCACACTCGACCGCTGATAAGGCTTAGAGAGATAACTTCCTTCAAAGAAGCACACACTGCGCATAAGAACTACGAGGAGGCGGAAGAGCAAGTTAAGAAGGCTATAGGTTACTACAAGGAATTCTACGACTTCTTGGCAATTCCCTACTTTGTTGTCCGCCGTCCAGATTGGGACAAGTTTCCCGGGGCGGTTTACACGATTGCCTTCGACACTATAATGCCAGATGGTAGAACTCTGCAAATCGGAACCGTTCACCACCTCGGTGACAACTTTGCGAGAACCTTTGAAATAAAATACGAAGCGGTGGATGGAAATCACTACTATGTGCACCAAACTTGCTATGGAATTTCGGAGAGATGCATAGCGTCGCTTATAAGCATCCATGGCGACGATCTCGGATTAGTTTTGCCTTTTGAAGTCGCCCCAATACAAATCGTCGTGATTCCAATCCTATACAAGGGCAAGGAAGAAAAAGTGCTCGAGCTTTGCGATGAACTCGTGAAAAAGCTCAAGAAGTTCAGGACAACGCTAGACAAAGGCGAAGAAAGACCGGGAGCGAAGTATTACAAGTGGGAGCTTAAAGGCGTCCCCTTGAGATTTGAAATCGGTCCAAAGGAGGCAGAGAGAAGGGAGGTTGTCGTATCCTTCAGAGATGAAAGGAAGAAGTTTTCAGTTGCAGTGGAAGAGATAAACGAGGAAAAGATCGAAAGTTGGGCTGAGGAGATGAGAAAGAGGTTGAGAGAGAAGGCAATTGCCTCTATGCTCCAAAAGCTGAAGTTCTCAACCAATGTCGAGGAAATATCGGAGATCGTTAAAAGCTCGGTCGCCCTCATATACCTTTGCAAGGATAAATCTTGTGGGGAAGAGATAGAAGCAAAGGGTGGTAAACTGCTTGGTTGGATCGAGGAGATGCCAGAGTTCATCGAGCAAGGCTATGAAGGCAGTTGCGTTGTTTGCGGAAGGAGCGGAAAACTTGCATTGACTGCGAGGAGTTATTAGATTTATTTTAAATAAAAATAATAGTTTTTTACCCGTTTGAGCGAGAAATGGGGTTAAAAATCTGGTTTTGCAATATTTTGTAGGAAAAGACTTGAATTCCACGAGTTCGACATTTTTTGGAGTTCTTAGTTTTAAATCAAACCGCAATTTCCTGTTTAAACTTAGCGAAAAATTTAAAAATCAAGTGGATTTAGATTTTCATTGCCAAAAGTCTGTGGATTCAAGATTTGTTTGACGTTGGAGGGTAATTGGATAATAAAAACGGAGTTTAGCCCGAAAAAAAGGAGGTGAAGCCCAATGGAAGGTGATGAATATGATAGTCGGAAAACACATCATCGCCGAGCTCTATGGGGTGGATCCGGAGCTGATAGCCCGCGAAGAAGTTGTCCGCAACATCGTGGAGGAGGTGGTAGATGAGTCAGGGTTGAACAAGGTAGGTAGCATCTACAAGCAGTTCAATCCCCACGGCGTTACGGGAATCGTTTTGATTTCGGAAAGCCACGTCTCGATACACACTTGGCCTGAATACGAGCTTGTGAACCTCGACATTTTCACGTGTGGCGATAAAAACAAGGCTGAAAAAGCTTTTAAGCTCTTTATCGAAAGGCTTAAACCGAAGTCGTATCGGCACTACATGTTGGACAGAGGTTGAGTTATGGACAGACTTCAGATGCAGATAATTCAAGCCCTTTTGAGGGGTGGAAATAGCGTTTACGAAGCCATCGATAGACAAGACGGATCCTTGCCAGAGTTTCTCGAGGCACTCGAAGAACTGCGCTCAAAGGGAATTGTGAAGTTCGATTCAGGGAAAATCTACATTTCGGATAAAAACCTTGCAGAAAAATTTCGAGAAATCAACGCCAAGTGCAATCTTTGCTCTGGCACGGGATATGCAATAGACGAGTTTTATTCTTCTGTTCTCCTCAGATACAAGGAGATATGTAAGAATCGCCCTCCCGCAATTGAGAAGTTCGACCAAGGTTTCATCAGCGAAGAAGGCGTTGTGAGGAGGTTGGAGTTTATACACGAAAGAGGGGACATCTACGGTAAGTTCTTCATCGTAGGTGACGACGATCTGTTCAGCCTGGCTCTTTCGCTAACGGAACTACCGAAAGAAGTAGTTGTTGTAGACGTAGACGAAAGACTCGTGAACTTCATAAACAAGGTTTCGAAAGAGAAAAGCTTGAACGTTTCCGCTTTTGTCTACGATGTCCAGAAAGAACTTCCGGGAGAGTTTAAAAAGACCTTTGACGTCTTCGTAACAGATCCAGTAGAAACAATTGGAGGAATAAAGCTCTTCTTTTCCCGAGGAGTTTCGGCTCTTAAGGGAATCGGGAGCTCTGGTTATTTCGGGCTAACCACTCTTGAAGCATCGCGAAAGAAGTGGTTTGAGATCCAGAAGATGATCTTGGATATGGGTTTTGTCATAACCGACATAAGGAGGAGGTTCAACGTATATCCAGCGGAGGAGAAGAGCTATCGTCGCTTCGAAGAAAAACTTCCGATTTTCAAAATACTCGGCGTTAAAACGGATTACGATTGGTATACCTCAAGTCTTTTCAGAATTGAAGCTGTGAGAGATCCAAGACCGTTGGTTGAGGGAGAGATGATCATAGACGAAGGAGTTTACAAGGACGAGGAAAGCCTCGCGACACCGTATTAGACTGTGAAGTTGGGGGAAGAGATCACTGTGAAGTCCGTGCTAATCCTGAGCGGTGGAATCGACAGCTCAACTCTGCTTTATCACTTGCTGGATCAAGGCTACGAAGTTCACACACTCACGTTCATCTACGGCCAAAGGCACGCAAAAGAAGTTGCTTGCGCTAAGAAGATAGTCAATAGAGCATTAGAGAGGGGCTTTGTGGATCATAAGATTGTGGACATCTCATCTATCCATGAGCTGATAAGCAAAGGTGCGATAACAGGTGAGGAGAGAGTTCCTGAAGGTTACTACACTGAAGAGAGACAGAAGCTAACAATAGTTCCAAACAGGAACATGGTACTCCTTTCAATTGCAGTCGGGTATGCGGTAAAGATTGGAGCAAAAGAAGTGCATTACGCAGCGCATAAAAGCGATTTCATTTATCCAGACTGCAGAAAGGAGTTTGTGAAGGCATTGGATACAGCAATCTATCTTGGGAATATATGGGAACCAGTGGAGCTAAGGGCGCCTTTTGTCGACATGACAAAGGCTGAGATTGTAAAACTTGGTTTGAAACTCGGAGTTCCCTACGAACTGACTTGGAGTTGCTATCTTGGCGAAGAAAGACCTTGCCTTAAATGTGGAACTTGTGTCGAAAGGACTGAGGCTTTTTTGTTGAACAACGCAAGGGATCCCCTACTGAGCGATGAGGAGTGGAAAGAAGCGGTTGAGGTTTACAGGAAGTTTAAGCCTGAAATGGAGTAGGGACAAAGCAAAGGATTGCTATGGCGTAACAAGAAACCCCTAGTAGCAGTCCTTTTAAATCGACCCTTTCATCGTTCGTAGGCTTAGGATGTCTTTGCATAGCAAAAAAGAAGAGTATAATAGCCCAAAATAACCAAATCGCTCCAAAGAAGAATACAAAAAGCAAAAGCAAAAGTGGAATGCCCCTCGAAATTAGTTCGCTCTTTTCCCCGAGTAGGGCTCTCGTAACATGCCCACCGTCGAGCTGACCCACAGGTAAAAGGTTGAAAAAGGTCAGAAGAAAGCCAACCCATCCTGCGAACGCCACTGGATGTATGATAAAACCATCAAATCCAGAGACGATGACGAGCAGCTCAAAGATAAGCGATGTGCCGAGCATGATTTCGTCGCCTTTGGTTTCGAACTCAAAGGGAATCTTTAAACCTATGATCGTTACAACGATCGAAGCAAAAAAGCCAGCGATTGGACCGCTTGCGCCGACTTCGAGCAGAGCTCTTCTGCTTGGAATTGCACCTCTCTGCTTTATTACCGCTCCAAGGGTTCCGATTATCGTGGGAAACGGTATGAAGTATGGCAGAGATACCTTCATATTCCATCTCTTAGCTGTGAAGAAGTGCGCCATTTCGTGGCTACCAAGGATAAAGAAGATTGCGAGCGAGAAGATAACACCACCAATCAAATCTGGTTCCCCATACAGCATGGAACCAAAGAAGCTCGTGCTTATGAAGGTTGCAACGAAAAGCGCGACGTTCAAGATCTTTTTCTCCTTTGCCTTCTTGATCTCCAAGATCAGCTCCCCATACCTCTCCCTTAAAGCGATGTCGTATTCGTAGGATAGCTGGATCAAAAACTGCCCGATCTCTTCTCTCTTGGCGCGGGGTATTACGTAGTATCGCATCCCATCTTCGATCTTCTCGGCGTTGTAAACGAAGAAGTAGTCCTCGATTCTCATCTTATCTCTACGTATCCATCGATTGCATTGACAAAGACTTTGTCACCGGATTTCACGATGGAAAAGAAATCGTTGTCCACTAAATCTACGAGCGGAATTTCTGCGATTATGGCTCCAATAGCAATTATTGGTTCACTCTCTCTGTTTATTATCGCATAGGGGGCGAGACCTTTTTTCTTAAGCCTAAGCAAAGTGTAACTGCCTACGGTCGAACCTCTACCATAGGGGAAGATCAGAATCTTTTCTGCAACGCTTTTACCCTTAAGATCTCCGACTGTGAAGATTCCCCTCTCGTCTATGTCACCTAAGAGCGAAACTGGCGACTTTGAAACCAAAGCGATACCTTCCGCAATACCCTCGCTTATGATTCTACAGCCAAACTTCACAACAAAAGTTTGTGGAGACTTTAAAATTATATCGCAGGAACTCTTTTCTTTTTTGCAGGCGGTCTTGGTTTCCTCAGAATTCTGTTGCCACACATCGTGCACTGAACCCTAGTCCTTTCGGGATCTATGTCCACTTCTGCTCCGCAGATCATGCAAACGTAGCTCATACCTTCTTCTCGAGAAGACTTGCTGAAGTCGTTGAAGGCAAGTAGCAACCGCCTGCGAACTTGTATCCACAACTCTTGCACTCCCAGATCGCAGTGCCCACTCTTTTCACAGCCTTCTTCCCGCACCTCTTGCACACGTATTTCTGCCTCTGCGGAATGTCTATCTCGAGCCATTTTCTGCGGACGCTTAAACCGAATCCCGCTCTGAACTTCGCTGCTTGTCTCACTTTTTTCTTTCTTGGCATAAAGCTGTGAGAAATAATAAGGCATTTAACACTTTCGCTTGGGGGCTATCTCACATCATCGTTTCTCAAAAACTGCGCCATCGTTAAAAACTATCCTGTTTCCCTCCAGCTTTCCCTCTACAATCAGCGTAGTTCCAAGGACTTCGAACTTTATGTTCAGTTTTTCTCCGCTGATATCGTATTTCCCAACTACTCCCTTGCCCTCGGGGGACTTTATGTATACTTCCCCGTTTGGTTTGAACTCCAAAATGGTTCCGTTTTGGAAGCCAAATATCTTTCCGCTACTCTTTGTGCAGACAAACGTTCCGGAGAGCGACGGAGAAGCGCAAAGCGCTAAAGTCAGGACCGCAACGACTGCAATTTTAAAGCGCATGTTTACAGTATTCGATGGGTTTTTAAAAATTACGATATCGGAATGTTTTTCAAGCACAAAAGCGTCTCGATTCCTTCATTGATCTCTCTCTCCAGCTTCGCAATCTCTTCATTGCTAAGCGTAAATCTGCCCTGCATTTGTATATATTCAGCAAGTGGAATTCGATTCTTTTTCTCCAAAAACTTCTTTCCGACTGTGGAGAACTCAAGAATCCCATTTTCGTATTCATACAACACCCAAGCACCACTCATAACTGCTTTTCTTGCAACTTCAATTGTTTTTTCGCTCGAAAACCTCCAACCAGGTGGACAAGGAGCGTGGACATGAATAAATCGGAATCCTTCGAGTTTTCCAGCCTTTCTGAACTTAGCCCTAAGGTCTTGGATGTATCCCACTGTTGCGGTTGCGACATAATTTACACGGTGTGCGATCATTATCAAACCGATATCTCTTCTCTTTGCTCTTTTACCCCTTGGTGAGGTCGTAGTCTTTGCTCCAAGCGGTGTGCTAAGGCTCGATTGGTTTCCCGTGTTCATGTAGGCTTCGTTGTCGACAACGATCGCTATTATGTCATCATCTCTCATTGCAGAAGCGCTGAAAGCTGAAAATCCTATATCCAATGCCCCGTCGCCCATCCAAGCGATTACGTTCGCCTTTATCCCGAGTTTCTTGTATCCTTCGCTCAAACCACACGCAACCGATGGAGTTGAGGCAAATGGGACATGAACGACCGCGAGCTTCATCGCAGAATGTGGATGTAGCCCAGCGATCACGGTTGAACAACCAGCGGGCATTGCAACCACGGGATTTTCTATCTCATCCAAGCATCGCATCGCGAGTGAAATTGGACATCCCTGGCAACTCGCATTTCCGGGGTAGATCATAAAAACCACTCCACCTCGTTGAGCTTCCCATCTACGAATCTCTTGAAAATCGCATAGAAGTCTTCGACGCTAACTTCAAGCCCTCCAAGACCTGCGACAACGTTTTTTGCATCCAAGCCACAAGCGTTGACTTCTAAGCCGAGAACCCCTTGAATGGTCGTATTCGCCCTATCGACAACTAAAACTTCCTGTTTCAGATTCTTTATTGCTTTTTTGGGGAAAGGTCTGAGGAATCGAAGCCTTAAAAGCCCAATTTTCTTTCCCTCTTCGCGTAGCATATCAATCGCATCTTTTGCATCTCCACACCAGCCACCAGCCATTACAACTGCGAACTCAGCATCTTCGAGGCGATAGCTTTCCACAAGCCCGCCATGGTTTCCGAATTTCGCATCGCTCTTCTCTATAATTTCCGCGGACCTCTCAAGATCAAGGGTTAAATCATATCTCGCCTTCATCCTCGCTTTACCTAAGGTCACCGCGTTCACCGCGATCTCTTGTCCCGGAGTAACACTATAGGCTTGTCTTCTCTTTGGAATCTCAGGTTCCCAGATTTCCACGACTTCTGCGGTGTGGCTCATAGTGAACGCGTCGATTCCGACTGCGAATGGAATGTTCACTTCTTCGCTGACGTAAAAAGCTTGAAGTGTCATGTCAAAAGCTTCTTGTACATTTTCCGCGATTCCAATTATCCAACTAGCATCACGAAGCAAGATTATGTCCAAGTGGTCACCATGGATGTTCCAAGGAGCGCCAATGGAGCGCATCGCCACCGCCATGACCGCTGGAAGCCTTGAACCTGCAATCCACCAGCACATCTCGAGCATGTAAGCGAGTCCGTGACTTGAGGTGGCGGTGAAAACCCTCGCACCAGCAGTGGCTGCGCCGTGGATTATTGCCATCGCGGAGTGCTCGGATTCAGCGTTGATAAATTTCGCATCCAATTCACCTTTTTCGACCATTTCCGCAAGTTTTTCAACTATTGGCGACTGCGGAGTTATTGGATACGCAGCTATGACATCAGGCTTCGCGATCTTCACAGCCTGGGCTATCGCTTCGTTGCTCGTGAGAAGCCTTTTTACTCTAAAACCATCCTTATTGCCTTTTGCTTGCAGATCTCTTTGCAAATCCCACACCCCTTGCAGAACTCGTAGTCTATCTTACCTTCGATTATCACGCCCTCTGGACAATACTCGGTGCAAACGCCACAGGCTATGCAAATCTCTTCATCTACGATTGGTCTATAGTTCCTCCAACTCCCGGTTTTTCCAGCGGAAGCGATTTTAGCTTTCGAAATCAAGGGCTTGAGATCCATTTCGTCACCTCGTATGCCTCTTTCGCTGCACTGCAACTCTTCTCAGCTTTTTCGCCTAACTCCATCTTGATAGCTTCTTCCAAGGTCCTTATATCAATTTCCAATGCCTTTGCAATTGCGCCACTCATTGGAGCGCTTAGAATCGCCCAACCAGCGTTGACAAGACCAAATTTCTCGGCTATAGAACTTGCGTCGACGTAAAAAGTTTTTTCCGCTATTTGAATTGACTCTTTTGAATTTAAAACAGCAACTCTTGCAAGTTTTTCGACTTCGATCTTCTTGTCGAAAACTACAACGACATCGGGATCCTTTACCGAAGATCTACGCCTTATGGGTTTGTCTGAAATACGGAGATATGTCTTAACAGTCGCTCCCCTCCTTTCAGGACCGAACTGAGGAATTGCCTGTGAAAACAGACCTTGTAGCATTGCAGAAGTCGCGATTATCTTCGCAGTCGTCACCCCTCCTTGTCCTCCCCTCGAGTAGATGATCGTTTCGATGAGCACAAAACCAGTGCTTCCAAATTAAAAAAGTTGTGCCTCTTTGTGTTTGCTATGAACTATAGGATCTCTGCCTCTTCGTAAACAACGATACCTCTTTCCGTGATCATGTAAGGTTTCGGCTTCCTTGAATGCTTAACACCACGCATCTTCACAACTTCTAAACCGAGCGTAGGCTCTTCGAACTCGCTTTTTCGAATCATCTTCAAGCAAATCATCCCATCGCACACGTATTCGAGTATACCGAACTTTGAAGCGGTTGGTAAGAACTTGTCCGCTTCGCTTGTTATGATTGCAGTTATACCTGCGGATTTCAACGTCTTTCTTAGCGAAGAGAGGATTCGATACCTTTCTGAGTCGTTGAAAAGCGTTTCAAGGACACTTATCGAATCTATGAGAACTCTGCTCGCACTGATGCTCTTTACCATTTCAGGCAAATCGCTTTCTATCCTTTCAAAGCTCTTTCTGACTTCAAGAGCTTCTAACCTCATTATTTCGAAGTTCTCGAACTTTCCGAGATCCATGCCAACGCTCTTCGCATTTCTAAGGATACTCTCTTCATCCTCGTCGAAGCTTATGATCACGCCGTTCTCTCCTTTTTTCAACCCCTCGTAGATGAAGTGAATCCCGAGCGTTGTTTTACCAGTTCCGTAGCTACCGATAACCGCGACCACGTAGCCCTTTGGAATCCCACCGCCCAAGATTGCATCGAGACCAGCGATTCCGGTGGACAACCTCATAGAACCCTCATGAGCCTCGAGATAGTAAAGCCTTGCGAGGGGTCGATCTTTACGCTGTACTTCATCACCCTCTCCTTTTCAAGGATTGGCATGATACCAAGCATTTTTCTGAAGAACATCCATCTCGTTATTGCATCTCTCTCGAAGCTCCACTCGAACACGATAACACCATCTGATGCGTCGAAGAGCTCTTCTTCCAAGCTTTTTTCCAAAACATTTGCGGTAAGCAGACCCAAAAGTAGGATCCCCTTTCTCAAACAGACTGCCTTGAATCCCTTGAGTATGTCGATCAAGGCACTCCAGCCGAACCTTCTCGAAACTCTCGCTAAATCCGTGATTGAATCGAGAAAAACAATACCCTCAACACCATCAAAAACTTCTACGAGCTTAGAAAGAACATTTTTCTCTTCTTTCAGATACCTTAGAGAACTTTTTTCTGAAATCCACCTCATTGGAACGATCGAATCTCTGTAGTAGTATTCCGCAAGACTCACGATGTTTATATCCGCTTGTTTCTTCATCTCTGGGAAAGAGAGCAAGATCTCTCTCTTCACCTCTTCCACTGTTTTCGTGATCGAAACGTAGTTTAGCGGAAATTTTCCAGCGTTGTTGAAGAGAAGAGTTAGCCCAAACTCTCTACCACCCGCACCGCTCTCTTCGTAGAGAACGATCAGCCCCTCGTGAAATCCCTGGATCTGCTTGTCGAGAAACTCTATTCCAGTCCTTATCACACCTCTATCACCTCGTCGCACATGAGTGTGATCTGCGAGTAATAGGTCTCGTCCATCTCTTTTTCAAGGGCGAAGATCGTCCCAATGAAACCTCGGAGCCTTATTTTTCCGGTTATATGCCTTAGGAATTTTATTAGGGTTTCAAAGGATTTGTAGAGCGAAATCGTTGAAAGCGAGTCTATGTAGATAAAGCGATAGTCGGAAGTTATTAGATCCATGGCCCTCTCGATCGTGACTTGGAGCTGGACTGGATCCGGAGAATTGAGGTAGAAGCAGCGATCCTCGTCGACAACTTCTCCACCGACTTGCATCGTGATGCTGTCGATAAAGTATAGCTTTTTGAGATCAACACTTTCTTTTCCAAGGATCTTCTTAAGGCTGAAGTAAGGTTTGTTCAAAGTTACGTAAACCCCTTCTGCGAAGGAGGAAAAGAACTTGATGATCTCGAGACTAACCTTTACATAGCTCTTTGCATCCACCTTTACGAGTATTATCTCCGCACCGTTGTCTATGGCCTCCTTAATCCTCTCTGGAAGACTTAAACTTGTAGTCATAGTCCTTCCTTACGAGCCAACCATCTTTGATGACGACCCCATCGTTCGTGATATCGTATGGGAACCATTCCAAGGGATGCGGATATCGATACTTTTTAAGGATCCTCATAGCCCTCACGTAGCCTTCTGGGACCCTTAGAATATCCATGAGGATCACGGTTTCGACGAAGTTCTTCGTATCACTCCATGCCCCGGTCATCGACGCCTCTTCGACCCAAAGCGCTGTGACCTCGTATTTATAAGCGAGGTCTGCCATGTAGCGTATAGCTCTTCGGTATAGCACCGGATCTGCTAGGGTTTTATCGAGATCCGTGCAGGAGTCGAAAACAACTCTGTCTATCTCTTCGCTTTTCATTCCATATGTTGCCTCAAGTCCTTCCTTAACCTTCTCCTTCGTCATCGGAAGCAAATACTTTGGTTCAATCCTTATGAAACGCCAGTGGATCTTGTCGTAAACGTCTCTCATGAAGCTGAACTGCGCCAAGTAGTTCTTGCAGTTGTACTTGTTCATCGTGGTAGAGATGTATATCACAGTCTCACCATTCCTCGCCCCTTCAGCTGCCCATTGAGCTGCGAGAATCGTCTTTCCTATTCCGCTTCTACCTGCTAATAGGCTTATCGTGCTTCTATCGAGTCCTCCTCCTAAGTAATCGTCGAGCTTCGAAACCCCAAACTTTGCGAAGTCCATGGCAACTGTTAGCATTTTAGATTTAAATTTAACCTTCAAAACTGAAAGAAGTTTATAAGCCCTGAGCTTACGGAACCTATGCCTGCAGTCATTGATAAGAGCAAGTGTGATGGATGTGGAACTTGTGTTGACGAATGCCCGGTGGGTGCAATAGAGCTCAACGACTACGCAATCGTTGATGAAGAGATTTGCACAGAGTGTGGAAGTTGCGTTGACGTTTGCCCAAACGAGGCGATCAGCCTTGAGTAGCGCAATCGGTTTCGGAGCTTTGAATCTCGATAAGATATACAGAGTTGACAAGATCCCAGGGGCTGATGAAGAGGGTTTCGTCAGAGATCTTCAGCTGTTTCCCGGCGGAAGTGCTGCAAACACGATCGTTGGTCTTTCGAGACTTGGAATAAAAAGTGCATACATTGGCAAAGTAGGGGACGATGCAGAAGGTAGAATTTTGCTCGAAGACCTTGAAAGGGAGAGGGTTGATACTAAAGCAGTTGTAAGGGCTAAGGGGAGAAGCGGAACCGCAATCATATTCGTCGATGACATGGGAAATAGAGCAATCTTGGTCGACCCGGGCGTGAACGATACGATTCGCTACGAAGAAATAGATCTCGACTTTGCGACGAAGTTCTCGCTGATACACCTCACATCCTTCATCTGCAAGAACGGCTTCGATTCGTTCAACTCGCAGAAGAAGATCGTTGAAAACTTCGAAATCGTGAGCTTCGATCCTGGACTTCCATATGCGGAACGGGGAAAGAAAGAGATGCTCCAAATCTTGAGGAGAACGACTGTTTTTCTACCGAACAAGCTTGAGATTGAGAAGATGTTTGGCGTGGATTACAAGTCCGCAGCAGACGAGTGCGTTTCAATGGGTATCGAAGCCGTCGTGGTGAAGCTTGGAAAGGATGGTTGCTGGATAAAGAGCAAAGAGAAAGAATTGCGGGTACCAGCGAGAAGTGTGAAAGTCGTCGACACGACTGGGGCGGGTGACGCTTTTAACGCTGGTTTTCTCTACGGATATCTAAATGGCAAAGACCTCG
The DNA here is from genome assembly GCA_046290005.1 of Archaeoglobaceae archaeon. Taxonomy (GTDB): domain Archaea; phylum Halobacteriota; class Archaeoglobi; order Archaeoglobales; family Archaeoglobaceae; genus WYZ-LMO2. The sequence goes on from JBKBUO010000015.1 coordinate 19,946, forward strand.
AGACGTGCGGAAAAATCGGGAATTACGTTGCATCGCTTTGCATTCAGCAAGTTGGTGCAAGGAGTGGTCTACCATATTCGGTAGATTTTTAAATCTAATCCTTTATTGATCTCATGCGCTTGCTATTGATCGCAATCTTACTAATGGTCCCAGTTTCTGCGATCTCCGTAAGTTACGAGATCTCCCCGGAGATAGTTCTCCCGAATGGATACGCGGATTGTTTTATAAGGATCTTGAATACAAATATAAGCGAGGTCGATGTTTACTCGATCTATTTCTTTTCTCCGACAGTTGAAGTCTCTCCTCAATCAGTTTCAGTGGGAAAAATCGCTCCTCAGAGCTCGTATACTCTTAAGGTTTCGATGAAGTCAAATATCGTTGGAAGACACATCGTTGAGATGTATATTTCGCTTGAGAACAAATCAGTTGTGTTACCCATAGAGCTCGTTGTTGACGACAAGTTCCCACAAATCGCAATATACTCTCCTCTTTACAGAGGGGAAGTTAAGAAAGCGGAGATGATGATCTCCTCTCCAATCACGCTTCGAGATTTAAGAGTTGAAGCCCTCTTCAATGCAACGCCAAGGGTTCACTACGTGGGCACTCTGAGCGGGGTCGCGAAAGTTGAGTTCAGGTTCAGCGAAGATGTTGAAGAACTTCGTTTCAAACTCTCATTCTACAACGGAAGGAGCTACCACGAGATCGAAAGATCATTAAGGGCGAATTACCTCGAATCAAAAGGACTTGCGACAAATCTACAGCTATCGAGGGATATACTTTTCGCAGGAGAAGCGGTCAACTTAACCTTGGAAATCGTAAATCTGAGGAGCGACGAAGTTTATCTAATCGAGGTCAACGCAATTGGAAATGGAAAGTTTGCTCGGGATTATGCAAAGATAGAAAGACTTGGTGCTGGCGAGAAAAAATCGCTGAACTTTGTTTTCAGTCCAAGGGAAAGCGGAAAAGTTGAACTTCGCGTAAACTATCAAGACTACTTCGGTTCGAGGCACGAAGTCGTTGAAACCGCTTCACTCGAGGTTCTTGAGGCAAAGGTTTTGCAGATTGCAAATCTTCGCATCGAGAGCGAGCTGGGCAAATCAAGGATATCTGGGGAAATCGTGAACTATGGGCACAGGAGTGCTTTAAGTGTCACGCTCTCAGCCTTTTGCAACGAAAGTAGATCCGAGTACTTTATAGGAGAGATAAAGGCGGAAGACTACGAAACCTTCGATCTCGAAGTTTCCTGCAGAAATGCAACGCTTGAGTTGTCTTGGTGGAACGAAGCAAGAGATAGGTTTACATCGATTGAGAACATCGAAATAAAAGCTTTTAGAACAGAAGAAGTTGGAAGCTTACCCCCCTTAGTCGTTGCAACCATAGTCTCTATTGCAGTCATAGCCCTCGTAGCTTACGTAATCCTACGTCAAAGAAAGAAGTAGTATGTTTTTTGAGCTTGCAAGGAGAAATCTGGAGAGAACGAAGGTTAGGAGTGCTTTAGCGATCGTCGGAATCCTAATCGGAGTCATGGCGATCTCTGCGATTGGGATCTTTGGGGAAAGTCTAAAGTCTGCGGTTTTGGAGAACTTCAAGGACTTTGCAAACGAACTCATCGTGAGCCCTAATTATCAAAAGGGCTACAGGTTTATTGAAGAAAGAGACGTGGAGAAGATCGAGAAAATTCCGGGAATTGAAAGAGCGATCACGATTAAAAGCGACTACCTATTGATCGAGTTCAGGGATCGAAAAACGTATGCAACGGTTTACGAACTCAAGGAGACAGATTTAAAGAGCATGTTTAAGGTGGAGAAAGGCAACGTAGATCTCGAAAGAGGTTGCGTCGTGGGGAAAAGGTTGGCTAAGAGCCTAGACTTGAGGGTTGGTTCAATAATCTTGATAAATGGCAACGAGTTTAAGGTCACCGGAATCCTCGAAGACGCAGGCTTTAGATACGACATCGATCCAAACTTCGCAGTCATAGTTTCAGAGAAGAACTTTGCGTCGATCTCGAGTGCAGAATTTTCGAGTGTCATCGTGAAAGCCAGGACAATTGAAGACGTTGCAAGGGTGAAAGAGGAAATAGAGAAGAAGGTTAACTCGAAAGACGAAAAAGTAACTGTTTTTGAGATGAAGAGGTTTCTTGAGACGATAACTCAGGCGTTCAATCAGATTAATCTGTTCCTGATGGCAATTGCGAGCATCTCTCTGTTGGTCGCGGGCGTAAGCATCCTTAACATAATGCTGATGTCCACGATCGAGCGAACGAAGGAAATCGGCATAATGCGCGCAATTGGTGCAAGCAGAGCTACGGTTTTAAAGGTATTCTTGCTCGAAGCCCTCATTCTTGGCCTAATAGGAAGCTCAGTGGGTAGCGTTTTAAGCGTTGTCGCAGGCTACGGAATAAACTACTTGGTCCTCGGAGAAACTCGCTATGTTTTCCAGCTCGCAACGATTGGCTACGTTTTTCTAGGGTTTCTGGTTGGAATCAGCGTTTCGATTTTAAGCGGTCTTTATCCCGCTTGGAAGGCGAGTAGGCTTGAACCTATTGAGGCTTTGAGGTTTGAGTAGCACGAAGGCGAATGACAAAAGTTGCACCCTTGGGTTTCGTATCCTCTACCCATACCTTCCCCCCATATCGATCCACGAATTTCTTAACTATGTAGAGTCCAAGTCCAAGTCCCGAAGTTTCGCCAGATCGAATTCTCTCCTTAAAAACGACTTTTTTAACGTCTTCGGGGATCCCAACACCATAGTCGACGATGCGAATCTCGCACTCATCTTCTATTTGGTTCAAGAACACGTCTACTTTGTTTGTTCCGCTGTGTCTTTGTGCGTTCTCCAGGATGACGTCGATTACGAAAGAGAGTGACTCATCTGCGATGGCGGTTGCTTTTCCTTTGACGTTTATTGGAATCTCATAGTTCTTCGCAACCTCTTTTACGATTTCATCAACCTTTATTGGCTTTAGCTTTGACTTCTCGATTGCAATCGTCTTTTCGAGCATCCCTATCTTCTCTATGAACTCTGCACATTCTTTTACGGCTTTTAAAGACTTCTCAAGGAAGTCAGAGTTTTTAGTTAACTCATACGCTTCCACGTATCCCGAGATTATCTGCAGTTTTTTCAAAACGTCGTGGCGAAGCGTTTGATTCATCAGTCTAAAGCCCTCTTTCATCTCATCGATGGCTGCCAGCAAGTCTTCGAGTGCCCTCTTTTCACTTTCCATCGCTTCAAGGTTTGAAACCCTGATACCTCTTCTCTGGACTTGGTAAAGCAGAATTAAGATCGTTGAAGCGAAAAGGCCCATGAAGATCTGTGGGAGATATTCGAGTGTTTCGATTTTCACGAAGAAAGCGAGGTTGAAGAAGTAGAGGAAAGCGAAGGCAAGGGAAATCGAAGCCCAGTAGATCCTTGTTTCTGCGTTGAAGTATAGGAAGAAAAGGGACAAGAAAAACACGAGTGTTATGGCATCGATTGCAAAGGCTAAATGCATGGTGGAGATCGGAAAGATCAGCGAGACAAGGATCAAGACAACGAAGATCAAGGCGGGGATTATGAAGTGTTTCATCTTCAGAAACTTCAGTTCTCTAAGGAACTTTGAAATTCCGTATGCGAAAAAAGGTAGAGTTGCAATTGCAATGGGCAAAGTCTCGAGTCTCGTTCTTAAATCAAGGGGGAGGAGATAAGATATAGTTGCGATGAAGAGAAGGGATGAAGATAGGCAGATAGCGCCCATTACTTTCCTTCTTTCTCCTTCTGATTCCTTGTATAGCTGAAGTGAAATTAAGATGGACATAAAAGTAGCAAATAACACAAAGAAATTTGCAAATAGCTCAGAATCTATTGAATCGCCAATTAGCGGGAAAGCCACTGATAAAGCGACAAGCACGAGCGCAACGATTTTACTGTCCATGATGAGTTTCAAAAACACTTGCAATATAAAATTTTTGAAGACAACAGCGGGTGTTGCTATTGACCTCTAAGCCTACTTCTACAATCTTTGCAGAGACCGTGGTGGAAATAACACTTCCTACATATTCTCTTTCCGCATCTTCTGCACTCCAACTCCGCAACCCTACCGCATTTGCAAAGCATTATTCGAACCTCAAAATGGAACAATCGCCCTCGTAGTTCTCCTCGTAAATGCCTTTAAGCTTTCCACTGCAAACTGGGCAATCTTTTCTCTCGCTCAAAGAAATTTCGAAGAACTCCATCGTGCTTAGATCGAATCGAATTATCTTGCCTTTTGTTATCTCTCCATGTTGAGTAAGTATTTTTATAACTTCCATCGCCTGCATACAGCCAAAGACCCCAGGAGTGGCACCAATTATTGGTGGTCTTGGGGGTTGCTGAGCCCTTGGCAAATAGCAACGGTAACAAGGCTTGCCGAAAAAGGTTGAAAGTTCACCTTCAAAAGCGTAAACGGCTGCGTGAACAAAAGGTCTCTTCAACAAAACGCTTGTATCATTGATCAGAAACCTGGTCTTAAAGTTGTCTAAACATCCGACGACAACGTCGTATGGCTTCAAGATCCTTTCAGCATTTTTTGGTGTGAGAGTGTAGGGATAGACGTCCACTTTAACATCCGGATTTAGCTTTTCAACAAAAGCACACGCAGACTCTGCTTTGTTTACCCCAATATTTCCCGCGTGAATCGTCTGCCTTTGCAAGTTCGATTTTTCAACAACGTCGCCATCTACAATTCCCAGCCTACCAACTCCTGCGGCAGCGAGATATTGTATCACCGCACTTCCAAGCCCTCCAGCGCCGACGATGAGAACTGAGGAGTTTAACAGCTTTTCCTGTCCCCTCACTCCAAAGATATCGATCTGTCTCGAATACCTTTCGAGGTCGATCTCAAATGTCAAGGTTTCTCACCTCCTTCGAGTGAGCCATTATGAAATTCTTCCTACTCTCTACGTCTTCTCCCATTAGAATTCGGAAAAGCTCGTCAGCCTTCTTTGCATCCTCGATCTTCACTTGTATCAGAATTCTCTTCTCTGGGTTCATCGTCGTCTCCCAAAGCTGTTCTGGGTTCATCTCTCCGAGACCCTTGTATCTTTGCACCTCTGCATTTCCGAGCTTTTCGATCAGTTTTTTCAGCTCAGCATCGCTGTAGGCGTAGTAAACCTTCCCACCCTTTTTAACTCCGTAGAGCGGTGGTTGGGCTATGAAAAGGCGCCCCGCTTCGATCAAAGGTCGCATGTGCCTGTAAAAGAAGGCGAGGAGTAAAGTGCGTATGTGCGAGCCATCGACGTCTGCGTCGCACATTATTATGACCTTTGAATACCTCATCTTCTGGATGTCGAAGCTTCTATCTATCCCAGCCCCGATTGCAGAAATTATCGCCTTCACCTCCTCGTTCTTTAAGATTTTTACCATCCCAGCCTTTTCCACGTTTATTATCTTCCCCCTGATCGGTAGAATTGCCTGAAATCTTCGATCTCTCGCTTGCTTCGCAGACCCACCTGCAGATTCACCTTCGACTATGAAAAGCTCCCTCTCCTCGACATTCTTCGAAGAGCAATCCGCAAGTTTTCCGGGAAGTGTTATTGAAAACTCTTCTCTCTTTTTTACAA
>JBKBUO010000016.1:0-25277 GCA_046290005.1 Archaeoglobaceae archaeon
GTTAAAGAGGTAGTTGTAGAGGAACTTCAAGATAAGAGCCATGTTCACGTGCACCGTGCCCTCAAGCTTTGGCAAAGCCCTTATGTATTTCGCAGCCATCTCGAAATACGTATCCTTCTCGAAACCCTTTGCAGCTATCACATCCCAGAGGAGGTTGATCACTTCTTCACCCTCTCTCGTCACCTTTGATTTGACGATCGCGTTGTAAAGCAAGTATCTCCTGTCTTCAAGCGATGCAACACGTATGTAATCGCAAGCCCTCCTTGCGAAGAGCTTCATCGCAACGAGTCGACAATACGCGTCGACGAACAGCCTTTTCACGTGCGGGAAATCTGTGACGTGCATTCCATAGAGAACCCTTTTGGAAGCGTGGTTCAAAGCTTCGTAGAACGCATGGGTGCAAATGCCTATGGAAGCCCAGCCCAAATTGAACTTGCCCACGTTCACAGTGTTCAGCGCTGCGTCCCAAGCCTCTTCTCCTTTTTCGAGTATATCGTCTTCGCTCACTGGGTATTCATGAATCAGAAAATCGCCTACGAACATTTGCGACGCTACGATGTTCTTTATCAGCTGGTAGTATCTCTCATCCCTCCTTAAGGCAAAGAAGACGAATTTTCGCTTGTCCATGTCGTATGGCAAGCTCCCATCTGGTTCGGCAAACCTCGCAAAGGTCGAAATTATACTTGCAACGTTCGAATTACCGATGTAGTATTTTCTACCGTAGGCTTTCCAAGTTCCATCGGGCTGAGGAGTGAGCTTAGTCTCGGTTGCGTAGATATCCGCGCCATGCTCCCTTTCAGATAAACCGAAGGCAAAGACTCCGCCATTTTTTAGCATTTCAGCAACTTCTTTCTTTATCTTCTCGTTCTTGCTCATCCAGATTGGTCCTAAGCCGAGAATTGTCACTTGCCACGTATACCAGTATGCAAGGCTGTAAAAGGCTAAAACTTCGTTGTAATCGCAAATTCTCCAAGTATCCCAACAAGTTTCGCCGTTGCTGTATTCAGGCGGTGTTAAGAATGTGTAGAAGATCTTGTTCTCCTTTTGAAACTCGAGAAAGTCCTCATACCAAGTCATTTTCCTGTCGTTCTCTTTCAACTTCGCTTTTCCCATGCTTTCGAAGAAATCGATCGTTTTCAGAATTAGTTCTCTCGCCTTCTCGTCCAAGTGCTCTCCTTTAAAATTCTTGGGGTTCAGTAGGATCATATCGAAAAAAAAAGCGGTGAATTTATAAGTTTAGCGAAGAAATTCCAAGCTCAACGTCATGGGTTGAGAATTAGAACTGCGAAGTTCAAAGCGGATGCGAAGAGGATCCAGCATAGGTATGGAATCATCAAAACGGTTACAATCTTTGAATGCTTGAGCATTAGAGCGATGGTCGCAATAACTGCGATGTCCAAGGCTAAGACGTCAATGAAGCCAAGCAAAGGGCTTTGCAAAGCGAAGAAAAGTGGAGACCATAGGAAGTTTAGAGCAAGCTGTAGGAAGAAGAAAAGCTTGAGCTTTGAGTCTTTCCAAAAGCTATTTTGCCAGCAGATATACAACACCAATCCTATTAGGATGTAGAGCATCGTCCAAGCTGGAGCGAAAAGCCAGTCTGGTGGTGTGAAGAAGGGCTTTTGCAGTTCGGGATACCAAGTCTTAACAGATTGCGAGGTAAAATAGGAGCCAGCGATTCCGATTGCGAGAACTATTGCAATCGATAAAACGAGCCGATATGGATTCATGAGTTGATTTATTTTGTAGTTATATAAGCATTTCCAAGATCGAGTCTTTCCTCTGCAGATCAAAAATTATGGTTTTGAAACTATTGCCACCGTCGCAACCGAGTAAGGGCCACCGAGATTGTGGGCAAATCCGATTTCTGCGTTTTTAACTTGTAAACCATCTGCCTTTCCAAGAACTTGTCTGTAAAGCTCAGAAATCATTCTCACTCCACTCGCAGCAATTGGATGTCCAAAGGACTTTAACCCACCGTCCGGGTTAATTGGAAACTCACCGTCGATCGCGGTTACTCCTTCCCTTATAAGCTTTGCTCCTTCACCGGGTTTGCATAATCCGAGATCCTGGTAGTTTACTAACTCCGTTATTGTGAAGCAATCGTGGACGATTCCAAAGTCGATCTCCTTTCTTGGATCCTCTATTTTTGCCATTTTGTAAGCCATCTTAGCAGCTTTAACCGTTGCTGGAAAGCTCAAAAAGCTCTCAGATGGTCGATGCCATGGATGCATGGTTTCGACTGCCATTCCAATTGACTTTATAACTGCGTAATCACAACCAAGCTTTTTCGCTATCTCTGGTCGTGTCAAGATCACAGCAGCAGCGCCATCGCTTACCGCACTGCAGTCGTAAACCCCAAGTGGATATGCGACCATCGGAGCTTTTAAGACCTCTTCAATGCTAACTTCTTTCCTGAAATGCGCCTTTGGATGCCTCGCCCCATTGTAGTGATTTTTAACCGCAACAAGCGCGAGGTCTTCTCTGTTCCATCCCCACTCCTTGAAAGCTCTATTCGCAGCCATCGCAAACATTCCCGGGGCACTGACCACAGGCATGGCGACGCTGAAAATCCCCTCTATCGGCGGTAAACCGCGACTTCCCGCATCGATTAGCTTTTCAACGCCCGAAGCCATTACGATGTCGCAAGCTCCACTGGCAACAGCGAAGCAAGCGTTGCGTATGTTGTCCATTCCAGTTGCACAGTAATTCTCAACTCTGCTTATCGGCTTACCAAAGAACTTCAGCGAATCGCTAAAAACGTTCCCACTTATTCCAGTGGACGGATAAAATGTTCCACACCAAACCGCTTCAATGTCCTTCATCTCCAGATTTGCATCAGCCAAAGCTTCGTTGACAGCTTCTGCGAGTAAATCGTCGTGATCCTTGTCCCAATGGTGTCCAAACTTTGTAACACCAGCACCGATAATTGCGATCTCCATAAATATCACCTCATCAATCTTACTTTCCAGCCATAATAGCGGAAATCGTTCTTCTCGAAAAGCAAGCGGAAGGTTCTTTCGACGTCTGCATCACACTCTATTCCCTTGAAATCCCTCAAGACATCCGTAATCTCAAAGAAAACTCTTCCGCCACCGTCTAAATCTACGACTGCGACGCAATGTGGGTGAACACCATCGCCAAAGTAGTTGCCCGGAGACACGAGATAATCGATTGTGAACGTGTAGATTTTTCCTTTGAAACCAAGCTTAACCTCGTCGAATTCTTGTGAACCGCACTCAACGCAGAACTTGCTTATCGGGTAACTCACAACTCCGCACTTTCTGCACTTCATACCGTAGAACCTTATTATCGACTTCTCTTCACGCCAGAACTTCGTTATCGAAGGTCTATCGGGCGCATCTTTGCTTGCGAGAACTCCAAGGTTGTATAGGTAATCGCCGTAACTTATCTCTTTTTTACTTTCAAGCATTCTCCCGAGATTTGTTTCGATTCTCTCATTCACTTCTATTGCTATCGCGTCAGCTCCATCGCCGTGCGAAGCTAAGAGAACTCTCCCCGGTTTTTCAAGTTGTGAAGCAAGGAGTAGCAACGAATGCGCAGTCCCCGCGATTCCGATGTTTCTGAAAAAGAACTCCTGAGGTTTAACGCCAGTAGCCTTCATCAATCCCTCGTAGCTCTTTGGATCTGGTGCGGAAGCTACGAATCTCTCAAAGTCCATGGGAGTTAAGGAGAGCTTAGCAAAAAGCGGCATTACAGCGTTCTGAACGCTTGTTGCGTAGCTCAATCCATCGAGGCGCATGTCGTAGCTTTTCACTTCATCTTTCAACATCCAATAGCCCGGCAGAGCTTTTGGATATGAGTTATGGCCGAGAATCTTCGCTCCACCTTCTTTCTCCACGACCAAGGCAACCGCTGCGTCGCCGTAAAGCTGTTCATAGATGCTTCCAGGCTTTACTGGTATTCTATCTGCACAAACTACGAGAACGCGATTAAATCTTCCGGAATCTACGAGTTCGTTCGCAGTAATCAATGCGTTAGTCGAAGCTCTGAAACTGTTTGAGAAATCCATTGTTAAAACATTCTCTAAGTCGAGTGCTGACGTAATTAAGCTCGAAGACTGTTTTATGCGGAAAGGAGAAGACGTGGAAGCGAAAAAGAGCGCATCGAAATCTCTGCCAAGTTCTTTTGATGCATCCACCGCCATCGTTATCGCATCCTCATCCCAGTTTGCAACAGCTTTCTCTCCGCCCATTGAAGGCATTCCAGTGTTCTTAGAGATCTCATCTCTGCTCAGTCTCCAAATTGGAATGTAAACACTACAAGCGCTGATGCAAGCCATAAAAATCTGAGGATAATGATTATATAAAAGATTTTCCTTTGGATCTTACAGGTCGCTGAAATCGATTTCATCCATGCTGAAAACTGGACCATCTTTGCAAACTCTCATCCCATTTGGGAGGACACAGGAGCCACAAACTCCTATTCCACAGCGCATCAGCCTTTCAAGCGAAAATTCGACAATTTCAGCATTCAAATTTCTCTCAAAAATTTTATAAAGCCTTTTCAAGAACTCACTTTTTCCACAACAGTATATCGCCGAATACCTACCGAGCTCTTCTTTCTCGACCATATCTACTGCGGTGCCCTTGTAGCCGAAGCTCCCGTCTTCGGTTGTGAAGACAGCGTTTTTGAAATCTCTCCAGACAAGCTCTCCCTCGCTTCTTGCACCATAGATGACGCGAACGTTGTAGTTTAAACGCAACATCACTGTGTATAGGAATCTAAGTGGCGCTATCCCGATACCCCCTGCGATGATCAAGGCGTTGTCTCTAATCTTGAAGGGCTTTCCAAAAGGTCCACGAACACCGATGAGCGAATCCTCTTCGATGTTCACGAGTCTCCTCGTAGTATCACCAACCGCCTTGACTGTGAAGGAAGATTCCGAGGAGAAGCTAAGTGGGATTTCTTCGTAATCAGGAACGTTTACCATTGCGAATTGTCCTGGTAAAGCTCTAAAGTTGGCATTTACGTGGATTGTTGCAACTTCTTTGCTGTGCCTTTCAACTCTCACAACTTTGACGAACATGACACCATTCTATCTTCGATTTTTAACTTGTTTCTCGTTTTTATTTTAAGTTAAATTAATTTATTAATTTTAAAATAAGTTTAAAAATTTTTTAATAAAATTTTATTTTTTAATTAATTTTTAGAATAAAATTGTCTAAGGGAATTATTATTTTAAAAATTTAATAGATAATTGATAAAATGTTATTACAAAATAAATGTAATAGGAAGATTTAGGTTTACCGAAAAAGTTCAAATTCAGGGATTTCATCGTTCCAAAAAACATGTGAATACACGCATTTCTGCGAATTTACCCGGGGTTAACTGCAGAAAACATACGTGGACAGTGTTTTCTCTCGTAACGTGAAGGAATTTATTACACATTTTCTGTAATAAAAATTTTTACAAGTTAAAATTAAATTAAATAAAATAAAAATTTAAATTTAAATGTTTTAATTTAGTTTAAAAAAATTTTTAAAAAATTTTAATTTTTTAACAATTAACTTAAAGCTAATAATATTTGAAAAATTTTTTGTTTAGTTTTCTTTAAATATTTTAAAATTTTACTCTTTAAATTTAATTTTTCAAGATGAGTGTGAGTGATGAATCTTAGATAGGGAAGAGCCAAACTTTTTGAAAAGATATAAGAAAACTTTGAATCTCAAAAGTGGTGCGATTTTTACTTTTTTATAACTGGGAAGCTCCTAAGCCAGTTTAGATCGGGTAGATACAGCTTCCGTAGATCTTTGAGCCCTATTCTAAGCATTGCAAGTCTTCCGATCCCAAGACCCCATGCTAAAACCTTTCCTTTTATTCCTAAGGGCTCCGTAACCTCTTTTCTGAAGATTCCAGCACCACCGAGTTCAATCCAGCCGAGACCTTCCACATAAACCTCTGGCTCAACGCTCGGCTCAGTGTATGGGAAATAACCTGGACGGAAGCGAACGTCTTCAAATCCCATTTTTGTGAAGAAAGTCTTGAGCAATCCAAGTAAGTGCTTGAAGCCAACGTCTTTGTCAAGCACAACTCCTTCGAGTTGGTCAAACTCTGGGAGGTGAGTCGCGTCGATGCTCTCTCTTCTGTATACCCTATCGATGCAGAAGGCTTTCTGCGGCGGTTCTGGATTCTTTGCAAGGTATTTTATCGTGATTGCAGTTGTGTGAGTTCTCAACACCAGTTGTCTTGCCTTTTCTAAACTCCATTTTCCTCCCCAACCGGTCGACCCAGTGATCCACCCATTCTCGTGGGTTTCTTTCACACTCGCCACGTTCTCGTAGTCTATTTCCTCGTAGCGATCGAGGTAGAAGGTATCTTGCATGTCCCTCGCTGGATGATCTTGTGGTTGGAAAAGTGCGTCGAAGTTCCAAAAGGAGAGCTGAATGTAGTTCCCCTTTATCTCCTTGAAACCCATGTCCAAGAAGATCTTCCTACACTCTCGGATGATCCTCTCGTATGGATGAGTTTTTCCACCGAAGATCTCTGCGGACGGAATTGAGATATCGTATTTCACAAATTCTCTATTTCTCCATCCGCCGCTCATTATCAAATCCTGTGTAAGGTCTCCGATTTCCTCTTTTACTTCGAGCCCCGGTTTCCTTACTATCCTAAAACTGAGGCTTTTTTCCTCAATCACCTCGATCAACTTCCTCTTTTGGAGGAGGGATTTTATATCCTCGTTTATATCCTCTCCTCGTTTAATTTTTTCGAGCGCAGATCTCTCAGCAATTTCGAGTTTTCCGATCAACCTCAGTTTTCCACCTACAATTTCGATCACTTTTTTCCTTCTAAGCCATCCGATTGCGATTTCAAAATCTTCTCCAAGCTTTTTTCGGATCTCGTTCATGTCGTCTGTCTCTGAGAGGAGACTCAGCAAGATCTCTTCTGGGAAACCATTTTTCAAATACCTCTCCCCCTCCGATGTGAGTCTGAGCTTTTCCCTCTTAGATTCGAGGACTTCAGCAAGACCTTTTTCTCGGAGCAGAAATATCGCCTTCATCACGGCATCTTTGTTCATCCCAGAATTGTTGGCAAACTCTTCGAGCTCGTAAATCTTGCCCACTTCTGCGTTGCGAAGGACATCGATTTCAATTCGTGAAAGCATACTCGCAGTTTGCAAAAACTTTTAAAGGTTTCTACCAAATTATTTAAGGTGAGGTTATGGAAAGTGCAGTTGAACTTGTAGAGAAGCTTAGCGGTGGCGAACTGCGAGCAAAGGAATTGGTTGAGATGTGTTTTGAACGGATAAGAGAGTTAAATCCGAAAATAAACGCCTTCGTAACTTTAAATCCCCGAGCAATTGAAGAAGCAAAGGAAGCAAAGGGAAAACCGCTTGCCGGATTGCCGATAGCGGTAAAGGACAACACAGACGTGAAAGGCTTAAGGACAACTTATGGCTCAAAGCTTCTCGAGAACTACGTTCCAACTTGGGATTCGGTCATCGTTGAAAGGCTGAGGAAAGCTGGTGCTGTGGTCATCGGAAAAACAAATTTGCCAGAGTTTGGGCTGATCGCTTACACCGACAACGTTCTCTTTGGTGCAACGAGAAATCCTTGGGATCTAAGCAAGACAGTCGGTGGTTCGAGCGGCGGAAGCGCTGCGGCTGTCATCTCAGAAATGGTCCCAGTCGCTACTGGGAACGATGGAGGAGGGAGTATAAGGATCCCAGCAAGTTTTTGCTCTCTTTATGGATTAAAACCGACCTTTGGTCGAGTTCCATGGTATCCTCAGATGCCGGTTTTTACGTCAATGGTATGTGAGGGATTCATGACGAGGTTCGTTGAAGAAACCGCTTTTCTACTTGATTTCGTAAAGGGATATGATCCAAGAGACATGTATTCCCTGCCTGACGATGGAATAAGCTACTACAAAAGCCTTGAGGAGCCAATAGACGACGTTAGAATCGCATTCTCGGCGGATCTCGGTTATGCGACAGTAGACCCAGAGGTCGAAGAAGTCGTTAGAAAAGCGGTTTTCAAGCTCGAGAAATTTGGAGAGGTCGAAGAGGTGAAGCTGAACGTCCCGAGTTTAGAGTTTGAGCTCACGATGAAAGTCGTTCTCGAGTTCACGACCTTCATCTCTGAAAGGCTCAAAGAGTGGGAAAAAGTGGCTTATCCCCCTTACCTAGCCTTTTTACCCATGGCAGAAGCTTTTGGTTATCGAGAATACATAAAAATCGAGGAGAAGAGAATGGAACTTTGGAAAGCTTTGAGGGAAGTCTTCGAAAAATACGACTTTCTTGTTACACCAACGACTGCTGTAAAACCTTTTGACTTGGGCAAGATAAGTCCGGAGGAAATAGCTGGTAAGCCTACTACGCCAATAGGCTGGATGCCCTTCACGTATCCATTCAACTTCACCGGGCTACCTTCGGCTTCGATTCCTGCGGGCTTCAGCAAAGATGGTTTACCCATAGGGATGCAAGTAACTGGAAGGAAATACGAAGACTTAGCGGTATTGAAGATTTCGAAGGCATTTCAAGAAATAGCCCCATGGCAAGAGGTTAAGCCAAAAATCACATGAGAGAAAGAAACGGACGAAAGACCTTGAGCTTCCATGGAACTTCGCAGTGGAGAATCTTTTCCAAATCTCTTGCACTCGCAAACCTCATAATTTTTAAAAATTTCTCCTCTCTATCCGCAAAAAGATCCCAGAGCCTTCTAAAGAAATAAGCCCTCGAAAGAGGTTTTCCAAGGTATTTTTTCCAAAGAAAATCGTATTTCTCGAGTTCTCCACCTTCAAGCAAGAATTCATTCACGACTCTACCAGCAAGCTCTCCTGCGACCATCGAAATCGGAATTCCTCCACCAACGTGGCTTATTATCATGCTTGCAGAGTCGCCAGCGAAGATGACGTTTCCGTGAACCGCTCTTTCCAAAGGTTTGTCGATCGGAACTATCGCTCCCACTTTGCTCACGATTTCCGCCCCCTTTAAGAACTGTGAGGAGTAAGGAAACTCTTTTACGAATCTATCCAGGGCCTTATGAACGCTTTCGTCGGAAAACTCTTTCCTAAAGCCAACGCCAACGTTCGCGTATCCGTTGCCCTTCGGTATTATCCACCCATACGCCCCGGGACTTATCTTTTTCCCGAGGAACATGTAGACGGTTTTTTCATCGCATTCGACGCCTTTCATAACGAACTGCTTTGCAGAGGAGATCTCGTAATTCCAGAGCCCAAGAGCTTTTGCTATCCTCGAGTTTGCACCATCGCAAGCAATTATAACCTTTGCTGGCCTCTCTCCTTTGTTCGTGTAAAGCTTTTGATTTCTGTAGTCGAGTATAACTTCTCTTTCAATTCTGTGCCCCGATTCCATTGCGATCGTCTGGATCATCTCATCCCTTCTTACGACATGGAACTCGAAATCGATTTCGTAGCACTTACCATTTGGAAGGTAAAAGGAAATACTACTGGTTTTATTGCTTTCAAATCTCTTGGGTAGATCGAAAATCGCGAAATCTTCGAGCTCAGGTAACAAACGCTTCATTTCTCTCTTCGTAGGTATTATTTCTCCGCACTTCACAGGATATCCGAGCTTTTCTCTCTTGTCAATCCCCAAAACTTCGAGTTTTTTGGACAATCTCCGCAGTGCAAACACTCCAGCAATGCCAAGACCTGCAACAATGACGTCCACAAAATAAATCAGAGATTTGTTTTTAAATCTTCTGGAAATCTGTGTAATGTGCGTTTATCTCATCAAAACACTTCAGAATTTTTGCGAGTTCAACTGCAATTATGTGGGCACAGGGCTCCTTGCCTTTGAGGTTGATCTGGAAATCCGGACACGTGCAGAAGAAACCTTCGATTACGTATTCATTTCTTCCAACGACAACGAAGAAGTCCAAGTATTTTTTAACTCTGCGCTCACGCAGATAAAAGAACGCTTTTTCACCTCTTTTTCCGTAGTTGAGGAGTAGAGATTTGTATAACTCGTAGCCAATCCCCTTCTTTGCAGACTCTAAGACTTCATTCTTCAGCTTCATCTTCCTGTGACGCGTCTATCTTCGAGAGCTCGACGATCATCGAAATTGCATCTATCCCATCGATCCAGCTTAAAACGAAACCATCTTCTGGCAAGTTCAATTCTGGTAGCTTTTCTCCCTTTATCACCTTAGCACCAATCTTTGCAACCGCATCAAAGGCAAGATCGAGCTTTCCTTTTTTCTCGTTTTCAATCGCCTCCTTTAAAAGTTCTTTCACACCTTTTTTACTTGTTTTTCCCTCTAAGTGGTATTCAAAAGAAGCAAAAACCGCCTTTATTGACTCGATCGTGAGATCGAAGATATCTTGCTTTAAATCTGAATCAAATTGATAATCCTTGTTGAACATTTTTTTCATTTTCTCCAACTCCTTCAGAGCTTCGCTTTTCTTGATCTCTCTTTCTCTAACAGCTTTGACTACGTTGAAACAGGCGATTATGACGTCTTCGAGCATTTGATCAAATACCAAGAGCGAAGAAGGATCGGTCTCATTAATTTTTGCCTCTTTTATTTTTGATATCCAGTTTTGGAGCCTCGTTTCTGAGTAGAATTCCATAGAATCAGTTCTCGTCGAGAAAATATAAGGATTTCTCAATCCTATATAACCAATGGATCCTCTGGATAATTATTATTATAATTATAATAAAGATAAAATTTAAATACTTAATATGCCTCATTCCGTTGGTGATAGCATATGGAGGACAAGAAAAAGGCGGAGGAGGTTTTCAAGAAGGTAAAGATTTTTGCTGGTTAAAAACATGTGCCAATTTTTTAAAAATTGGAGCAAAGCCTGTAAGCATAGCCTACCCTTTACCTTTGGCTTCTTTTTTGGCTTTATCTCTTTCAGATTCCGGAATATTCGAATTCTCTCTCTCCTACATCTTTTGCTTCCTCTTTTTCACAGCTGTCAATCTGTGGAATCACTTGAACGATGCGAAAGACGATGCAAGAGTTGGAAAAAAAGATGCCCCCTTCCTAATAGAAATGAGGAAAGAAGCTATGATTTTTTCAGTCCTCTTTTACATTCTCTCAGCTTCGATGTTATCTCTTTCGAAGGATCGAATTTCAATCCCGCTCTTCCTAATCTGCGCTACTTTGACATGGGTTTATTCCGATAAACAGTTTTTTGGCAAAAAGTTCCAGAGGCTGAAGGAAGACTACAGAACCGAAATCTTGACCTACCTAATCGTAACACCAAGCTTCCCAGCGATTCTTTGGACTTTCTTCGCTCCAATTTCTACAACTGCTGTGATCTTTTCGCTTATCTTTGCCTTGCTTTACTTATCTGGAGTCTTGCTCAAGGATCTGAAAGACATAACAGAGGACAAGATCGCTGGTTACAAAACTCTTGCAGTCGTGTTTTCTCCAGAAAATCTTTTCAAGATCTCCGCCCTGATCTTGATCTCAACGATCTCGCTAATTCCACTTCTGTCCTTTTTCAGCCTTCTCCCAGCTCGGTCGAAGTTTGTGGCAATCTTATTGATCCCAATTTTTTATTCAATTTTTTCAATAAAAAAGCACAACTGGGAGCTGAGCATGGAAACTCTGAGTGCGATAAGGATATACACTTTTTGCTACCCAACTGCGTTCGTTTTGCTTTCAATCCTTTCACTTGAATTTTAGAAAAACCATGGTCTCCGTTCCGTTCACGCAAACGTTTTTCTCGACCTCGCTCATGAAATTCTTACCCAATTTCCCAGTGTATGAAGGATAGGAAGAGAAAACGCCGTAGCCTTTGATAACCTTTGCGATCTCCACAATCCGTTCCTCAAACATCAGCATGAAGTTCTGATCTATTATTGCAAAATCCGATTCTTGCAAGTTTTCCATAACCCTCTTAACTCCACCTCTTACGAATTCCCCAGCAAATACAGCTTCGTCGTAAAAGACGTCGGTGTCGAAGAGGGATGGGTAGAACTTCAACTCGTAGTCGAGCAATCCAAGCGCAGAAGAGCCATGGGTTTCCTTGCTTATTAAGCATAACACATAGGGTGTTGCGCCGAAGAGTTTTTGTTGAGTCATGTCGTTTTCAAGATTCTCCCTCATAATGATCTTTTGTTTCCTGAGGAACTCTCTAACGCTCATCCCATCGATCTCCTTTATGGCTGTCCCTTTCTTTAAAACGGAAACCTTCTTAGCGTTGGTCAACTCCTGAGAAAGAATCTCTGCAGTCTCTTCAAAGCTCTTTCCCCTCTGTGGGAAAGTATCTGCAAAGTTGCAGTTGATTCTATCTTTAAAGGATACGTGGGTAATACTTCTACCCAGTGGTTTTCCGTTCAGAGAAATCCTCGGAACTCCAACACCGAAGTCCAATGGAAACAGATTCATCGCAGCCGCAGTTTTCCCTTCATCTCTAAAAGGTCTGAGCATCGTGTTCATCGGGTAGATTATATCCTCAAATATTCTTGATACTTTTTCAAGCTCCGAGGATCTTTTCAGCTTTAATAAAGTCTTTAGCAACGTTATTCTGCTTTTAAAGAACACAAGCGGATAGATCAGCAGATTGAGATTCCCCTTCTCTGCTTTCTTTACCTTTTGATAAACATCGCTCACGTCTCCTCTAAAGATTTTAATCGTTGCTTCGGAATCAGTTGCTAAAACAAGCACTCCTTTGCTCCAGACACCTTTTGGAGTTATTATTCCTTCAACGGGAACGCTTATCGAGTTGCAGTCCAGCTTAATTTTTCCGGCTTTTTTGCTCAAGTCTCCCGCAAGGAAGAATATTGCCAGATTCGGCTCTATATTCAGCGATCTTTTGATCTCTTCAACAACTTTCTCAGCTTTTGTCTCTCGAGTGTAATGGACCTCAAACATTCAGATATCCCTTTAGCGATTCAGTGTCTATCCTTAGCTTGTAGATCGATGCTTCGCTTGTTGAAACGAGCACTAATACGATTGCTCTCGAAATGGGAAGGAGGAGCATTGTGTGATCCTTCGTTCTGAGTTCAACACTTTTTAGACTTCCATCCAAAATCAATCCAAAAATGGTCCTCGTTTGTTCTTCAAAAAATTGTAGCAAGTGGAGATACTCTCTTCCCCTTATCCTCGTAACTATGGGTGTTCCGTCCGCTCTGTAGAGTGCAGAAACGACAACGCTTGGATCCGCTAAGAATTTTTCAACGCTCTCTCTTAGAAATTCGAGCATTTTATCCGCCTTTTTATTTTCTCTACGTCTTCTCTTGTAAGGTAACCCTCTCTACAAAGTCTTCGGACTTTCTCCATCGCTTTCTGTGATAAACCGAGATCTTCCACTTCGAAGCCTTCGCCCCTTTTCAGCTCCACAACTATGCCAACGCCCTCGACGATGGAATAGGGAAAAATCCCTTCCATGTGTGAGGACATCCTGTGCTTCACAACCCTAAGCGTTCTCCCGAAGGGTTCGCTGTATCCGGTGGTTTTTAAAGATATAACACTATCCGCAAGATAAAGAGAGAGATTTAAGTTAACGTCGAAACTCATTATCGGTTCTTCGATCGTTATGAGGGATGTGGAATTCTTCCGCATGGTCTTGAAAAACCAGTTTATTTCGTTCCTAGCTTTTGAGTTCATGGATACGATGAGCGGGGAAAAAGAGTCGATTACGACCCTGTCAAATTTTTCAATAATCTTAAAAAGCTCTTCGTTGATTACGGCACTCTCCTCTGCGTAGAAGTGTGCAATTCTTAGCTTCTCCTTCCTCACTTCGTCACTAAGGTCCCATTTCATCGACTTCGCAATTCTCAAAAAATCTTCAGTTTCAAGGTCAAATGAGACGTATGCACAACTTTCACCATTTTCAAGCCCTTCTAAGATGAAGTTTAGACAGAAAATCGTTTTACCACAACCAGTGGTGCCAATAACAGCGTTAACTGTGTTTTTGAGATAACCCCCATCGAGTATTTCGTCAAGCCCGAAGATTCCGGAGCTAACTCTCATTGTAATAATTGGATACCTCATGTTAAAAACTTTGCTCTTTTACAGAAAGTTTTATTTGCAATCCGTAGCTCTTTGCCACATGGCAAGAAAACCAGCGAGGATGTGGAGGAGAGTCAAGAGACCTTACACGAGACTCGAGTATATTGACGGTGCCCCGGGAACGAGGATAAAGATGTTCGATATGGGTAATTTGCAAGCTGACTTTCCTGTGTTGCTAACGTTGGTTGCGAAAGATGAAGTTCAGATAAGGGACAACGCCCTCGAAGCTGCGAGGGTTATTGCAAACAAATACATCGCGAAGATGGTTGGTGCGAACAACTACAAGCTGAAGGTAAGGATTTACCCGCATCACATCCTTAGGGAGCACAAGATGGCAGTAGGAGCAGGAGCAGATAGAGTTTCACAAGGAATGAGGGCTGCATATGGGCGCCCCGTTGGAAGGGCTGCGCAGGTGAAGCGAGGGACGAAGATAATGTCGATTTGGGTAAAACCCGAACATTTTGATTTTGCAAAAGAAGCTTTTCGGAGAGCTTCGATGAAACTCCCGACCGACACGAGAATAGAGATTGAAAAAGGTGCTGAGCTCTTGAAAGGAAAAATATAATCAATTTTTATGCGGTTATTTGACACGAGGACTTCTTCTCTTGTTTCCGTCTCCGAAAAAAGGGTTAGGATCTACGTTTGCGGTATAACGCCATACGACTTCTCTCATCTCGGGCATGCGAGGAGTGCGGTGATCTTTGACACTCTACGCAGATACTTAGAATTCAAGGGACATGAAGTCGTGTTAGTGCAGAACTACACCGACGTAGACGACAAGATAATCAACAGGGCGCTGAAAGAAGGAAAGACTGCGAAAGAAATTGCAGAAAGATTCATTGCCGAGTTCGAAGAAGACATGAAAGCTCTCAATCTTAAGAGACCAACTTACAGCCCAAGGGTAACGGAAAACATTCCGGATATAATCCGATTCATCGAAAAACTCCTTGAAAGTGGCTACGCATACCAAGTGAACGGGGACGTTTATTTTCACGTCCCGTCATTTGAAAAATACGGTGAACTTTCGAAGCAAAGCGTTGAAGAACTCAACAAGCACAGAATAGAGCCAGACCCGAGGAAAAGGGATGTAAAGGATTTTGCCCTTTGGAAGAGTGCGAAGGGGGAAGATTTCATCGTAAAAGCCTTCTTTGATTCCCCATGGGGTTTTGGCAGACCTGGATGGCATATAGAGTGCTCAGTCATGTCCTCAAAATTTCTCGGAGTTCCCTTCAATATCCATGGTGGTGGGAGAGATCTGATCTTTCCGCACCACGAGAACGAAAGAGCTCAGAGCTACGCTCTTTTCAACACAGAGCCGGTGAAGATCTGGATGCACAACGATTTTCTTACGATCTCCGGCGAGAAGATGAGCAAGAGCCTTGGAAATATAGTGAGAGTTCGTGATGTGACTGCAAGGTATGGTGGAGAAGTTCTTCGATATTTCCTTTTGACCGCGCATTATAGAAGTGTTTTGAACTACAGCGAAACCGAAATCGAAAAGGCACGAAAAGCTTACAACTCCCTGCGTAACACCCTTCTAAACGTTGATATGGAAATCGCATATCTCAAAACCTTTGGTGATCGAAAAGGCGCAATCTTTGATTTGAAAAGTTTTGAGAACGATTTCATTAGCGCTATGGAGGATGACTTGAACACACCCAAGGCGATTGCAACGCTCCACAGGTATGCGAATGCCATAAACAGAGATCTGCACGAGCTCGACCTCGAAACTCTCGAGCTATTTTTGCAAAAAATGCTGAGTTTTCTCAACGTTCTCGGTCTTTTTGGAAGCTGGAGAAGGATTAGGGCTCTAGAAAGAGAGGAGTTAGAGCTTTTGAGAGAAAGGGAGGTTGCGAGAAAGTCGGGGAATTTTGAAAAAGCTGATAAAATACGAGAAAAATTTAAAGAAAGAGGAATCGTTTTGTTGGACACGAAATGGGGGACAAGGTGGAGCTATGAATAGGTTAGGGCATCTTGGTTTCTCGTTGCTTTTTTTATCCCCTTTGCTCAACTTCACACCTTTTTCCGATTTTCTCGTGGTGATCACAGCCGCAATGCTCCCAGACATAGACCTCGTCCTGAGAATAGAGCATCGGAAATACACGCACAACATAGCATTTGCATCAATCGTTGCGATATTATTCCACGTTCTACTCGCTGCACCCATGCTCTCGATACTCGTATTTTTGAGCGTCCTTCTTCACGTATTCGCAGATCTAATGACGAAACAGAAGTTTGCTCCTCTTTACCCATTTTCGAAAAAGAAGTTTGCCTTTAAGTTGTTCAGATCCGACAACAAGCCTGTGAACTACACGTTTTTCCTGCTCGGTTTAATCTCGTTTGCACATTTTTCAAACACCGCAGATGTGTTGCGCCTGATAAAGTTTATCTGGTGATACAAAACTAAATTCATGGAACCGATCTTCACACTCGACGTCGGATCAACGACCCAAGACTTCGTGCTTTTCAACGATAAGAACTTAAGAAACTGCCCAAAGGCAGTTCTACCCTCTCCAACTCGAATAATTGCAAAAAAGATAGAGTTGAGTGAAGAAAACGTTTTTCTCCATGGCTACACGATGGGTGGTGGAGCGATAACAAATGCAGTGCTTAAGCATATAAGGAGAGGTTTCAAGGTTTTCGCAACCCAGAGATCTGCGCTCACGTT
Organism: Archaeoglobaceae archaeon; assembly: GCA_046290005.1. Taxonomy (GTDB): domain Archaea; phylum Halobacteriota; class Archaeoglobi; order Archaeoglobales; family Archaeoglobaceae; genus WYZ-LMO2. The sequence continues at coordinate 16,624 of JBKBUO010000016.1, forward strand.
TTCCGACAACCTTGAAAAAGTGAAGGAGATGGGTGTCGTGATCACTGAGCAATCAGATGCAAAGAGGATAAAGACCGCGGACGTGGATATGAAATTCTTTTCCAGATTTCTCGAGTCGATTGAAGTTTCTATGCCAAGAATTTTCGCGGTGGCAGTGCAAGACCATGGTTTCTCTCCACACGAGAGCAATCGGATCTTCAGGTTCAAAGTCTTTAGAAGTATTATTGGGAAGGAGAAGTTTTTGGAAAAGATGCTCTTCAGCGAGAGAGATCTTCCAAAGGATTTCAACAGAATGGGCGACGTAATTTCGAGCATAAAGGATTGTAGAGAAGGAGATGTCTTTGTAACCGATACATCCTTTGCAATCATCTCGGGATTGGCAAGCGTTTCTAAGCTTCCAGCTTTGCTAATAAACTTTGGAAACTCCCACACCACTGCGGCGATCGTAGACAAAGACTGGGAGATAAAGGCTTTGATCGAGCACCATACGAACGTTTTACAAAGAAAGGGGAAGGATTACGTTGAATGGCTGTTTTCAAAGTTCTTGAAAGGTGAAATAGATAACGATTTTGTTCTGAGCGACATGGGGCATGGGTGCTATGTCAAAGAGTTGATCGAGGTGAAGAGCATAGTTGCGACGGGTCCAAACGCAGAGCTATCTAATTACGAAGAGCCAAAAGGAGATCCGATGATCTTTGGAAACCTAGGAATGTTGGCGATGCTCTCGAGAAGGGAAATCGTTTGAATTTGGAAAAAACTATATTTCGAGTCTCCAAGGTTTTCCATGAAAATCGGGATAATTGGGGCAAGTGGCTATACGGGATCGGAGCTATTGAGATTGTTAGCCTTGCATCCAAAAGTAGAAGTGGTTGCAGCTTCCTCGCGTAGATTTGAAGGTAGGAAGGTTTGTGAAGTTCATAGGTTTCTAAAGGGGTTCTACGATCTCGAGTTCTGCAAACCAGAGGACAGCAAATTCTCAGAGTGTGATCTCGTTTTTACCGCAGTTCCGCATGGTGAAGCCATGAACTACGTTCCAAGGCTCCTCGAGCTTGGTATCAAGGTGGTAGATCTCTCTGCGGACTACAGATTGCCGAAGGAGGTATATGAGAAGGTTTATGGCAAGAAGCATTTGCACTACGTTGAAGCAGTCTTCGGAATTCCAGAGTTGCACAGGGAGGAGATAAAAAAAGCAAAACTCGTTGCAAACCCTGGATGCTATTCAACCGTTTCAATTCTTGCTCTCGCTCCTCTTGCAAAGCTCGAACTCATAGAGAACGCTGTTTTAGATTGCAAGAGTGGAATCACCGGTGCTGGCGAAAGCCCATCAGATTTTACGCATTACCCGAATTTGCATGAGTCCATAGTAGTTTACAAGGCAACCGATCACCGCCACTACTACGAGATAGTCCAAGAGTTGAGAAGATTGCAAGAAGACGTGAAAGTGCACTTCACACCACAAGTCTTTCCTGGCTCCAGGGGGATCTTGGCGAATGCACACGTTTTTCTGCGTGGAGAGTTGAGCAAAGAAGAACTCAAAAAGATTTACGAGGATTTCTACAAAGATTGCTACTTCGTAAGGCTCCAAGATGAAGTGAAGCTAATTCAAGTCAGGGGGAGCAATTTCTGCGACATCGCAATATTTAAAGGCGAGTCGAGAATTCTCGTCGTTGCTGCGATCGACAACATGGTAAAGGGAGCAAGTGGGCAAGCGATTCAGAACATGAACCTCATGCTCGGCTTCGATGAAACCTTGGGACTAAGAGTTCCACCGATGTTTCCATGAAAAAATTTTTTAGTTGCACGAGAGTAAGAGAGAAATGGAAATCGTCACCGTAAACGTTGGAAAAAATGGGATAACGGAAAGCTTATTAAACGAAATAAGTCTGCTACTTGAAAAAAGAGGAGTCGTGCGGGTAAAGCTCCTCAAGAACTCCAGCATGAGAAACGAGAAGGAGAAGGTGGTGGAAGAGTTGAAGGAAAAGCTGAAGTGTAAGGTTAGGGATCTTAGAGGGTTTGTGATAACTTTGGAGAGGTGATCACATGAGCGTGTTCGATGTTCCAGCAGAGTTGTTGATTCAAAGAACCGCTGAAAAACTTAAGAATGCAATTTCACCTCCTGAGTGGGGCAAGTTCGTGAAAACCGGGGTGAACAGGGAAAGAGCCCCGGAGCAAAAGGATTGGTGGTATCTCAGAGTTGCGTCGATATTTAGAAGGGTTTACATAGACGGTCCCGTTGGCATAGAGAGATTGAGAACTTTTTACGGCGGTAGAAAGAGAAGGGGCGTAAGACCAGTGCATTTTGCCAAGGGCAGTGGTGCAATCCTTAGGAATGCATTGCATCAGCTTGAACAGCTGGGTTACATCGCAAAAACGAGGGACGGGAGAGTTGTAACTCCTGCGGGTAGGGCTTTTCTCGACAAAATAGCGAGCGAGATAAAGGAAGAGTTGGCTCAAAAGATCCCGGAACTAAGGAAGTATTGAGTTAGAGAGAGGTGATAGCATTGGAAGACATCGAGGAAATCCGCAGGAAGAGGTTGCTCGAGCTCCAAAGACAACGCGAGTTGGAAGAGTTGAGGAGACAAGAAGAGACTCGAAGGCAAATTGAAGCGCAAAAACAGGCGATACTTCGAGCAATTCTTGAGCCAGAGGCAAGGGAAAGGCTTGCAAGACTAAAGCTCGCGCATCCAGATGTTGCGGAGGCAGTAGAAAACCAACTCGTTTACTTGGCTCAAGCGGGAAAGATACAGACGAGGATAACCGATCAGATGCTTGTTGAAATTTTGAAGAGGGTGCAGAAGAAGAGAGATACGAAAATAGTTAGGAAGTGATTTTTATGGGAAAGAAAACACTTGGTGTAAAGCTCAGACTTGCAAAAGCGTTGAAGCAGAACGTCAGAGCACCTGTTTGGGTAACAGTTAGAACTAAGCGAAGGGTTTTTGGAAGTCCGAAGCGCAGATATTGGAGAAGAAGGAAGCTGAAGATATGAGGTGCTAATCATGGCGAACATTCAAGTCGAGAGGGTGTATTCCATAAGGTTGAGACAAAAGCTCGTTAATTATCCAAGATGGCTGAGGTCGAAGAAGGCAGTCAGATACCTTAGGAACTTTCTCAGCAGACACATGAAGGTGCCACCTGAGAACGTGAAATTCAGCGAGAAGTTAAACGAGCTTCTTTGGAGCAGAGGCGCAAAGTGGGCGCCATCGAGGCTGAAACTAAGAGTTGTAAAGTTCGACGATGGGATCGTAGAAGTAGAAATTGCATGAAACTCTTGGCAATTCGTGGCAGTCCACTGATCGGACTTTACGCGAAGGTTTCCGAAGACATTGCAATCGTAGGCGTTAGAGATGAAAAGTTCGAGAACTCTATTAAAGACGTCTTAAGCGTGGACGTCGTGTTTACAACGATTTGTGGCTCTGAACTCGTGGGAGCGATGGTTGCGTTGAATTCAAGAGGAGCGGTTGTCAGCGATAGTGTGAGCTCGAAGGAACTCGAGAACTTGAAGAACAAACTCGAGGTTAAGGTAGTAAGAACCCCGATGACTTGTCTTGGGAACAACTTCCTTTTAAACGACAGAGGCGGAATCGTGCATCCAGAGGTTCCTGAAAATATAATCGAAGAAGTCGCAGATTTTCTCGATATCAAAATTTCTCCGGGAACGATTGGGGGTATAAAGACAGTAGGTATGGCGGGGGTCGTTACAAACCGAGGAGCTTTGTTGCATCCAAACGCAAATGAGTGGGAAGTGAAGAAGGTAAAGAAGCTCATGGGTGTAGATCCTTTAAAGGGCACCGCTAACTTTGGAAACGATATGGTTGGCTCAAGCATATTGGCTAACTCAAAGGCCTATATCGTTGGAAAAGATACGACTGGTTACGAGCTTGGTGTGATCGATGAAGCTTTGTTGCCGTGAGGTGGTGTGATGTTCGAAATCCGTGGTATTTATAAGGATATTGACGGCTGGAAGAGGTTTAAAAAGCTGATAAAGGCGGAAAAGGAGAGTTTAGCTGTTGAAAAACTATACTCTCTGATTGGTAGCAACCACAAGGTGAAGAGAAATCTCATAAAGATCGAGGAGATCAAAAAGGTGGGCGAATGAGCGAAATCGAGGAAAAAGTTGCTCTCCTGCAACAACTTCAAAGGGAGTTTGAGGTATTGCAAAGGAGGATTGTTGAACTCGAACTCCTTGCAAACGAGTATAGGAGGGCGATTTCGACTTTGGAATTTTTGAAATCCTCGGAAAACGTTGTAAATGCGCTCATAACCTTCGGTGGAGGGGTTTTTGGATACGCAGAGATAAAGGAGTCGAAGAAGTTTCTCGTCGACGTTGGTTCTGGGGTTGTAATTGAAAAGAGCGTCGATGAAACGCTTAATTTTGTAAAGAGAAAACTCGATGAAGTTGAGAAGGCGAGCGCAGAGGCTACGAATGCTTTAAGGAGCGTTGCCTTGCAAGCTAACAAGGTCCAACAAGAGTTGACGGAGCTTTCAAGGAAGGAAAGAGAAAAGGAGAAGTAGATGTTCAAGGCTCTCAAAGAGAAGTTAAAACAAATAAAGGAAAAAATCGACCTTAACGAAGCTAAGGAAAAAATATCCGCGATTGCCAGCGGTGAAACTTTAATAAGTGAAGAGAAGGTAGACGAGATCTTGGACGAACTTGAATTGGCGCTTTTGGAGAGCGATGTCGCCTTTGATGCTGTTGCTGAGATAAGAGAAAAGATGAAAAGTCGCCTTGCTGGTAGAAGGAAGAAAATAACGGAAAGCCTATATCCAATTGTCGAAAACGAGCTGAAAAAGAGCCTTGTTGAGGTTTTGGAGAGAAACTACTTTGATCTTGAATTGGAGATAGATAAGAGGTTGAAGGAGAAGAGACCTTTGAACGTGGTCTTTGTTGGTGTAAATGGGACAGGAAAAACGACGACGATTGCAAAGGTTGCGAAGAAACTGATGGAAAAATACAGCGTTGTAATCGCAGCTGCAGACACATTTAGGGCGGGAGCGATAGAGCAAATAGAGGAACATGCTAAAAAGCTTGGATTGAAGGTTGTGAAGCACAAGCAAGGCTCTGATCCCACTGCGGTGATCTTCGACGCAATAAAGCATGCGGAGAGTAAAGGAGTAGACGTAGTTCTCGCAGACACCGCAGGGAGGATGCACACAAAGAAAAACCTCTTGGACCAGCTTGAGAAAATAAAGAGGGTGACAAAGCCAGACTTCATAATATTTGTCGACGAAAGCATCGCAGGAAACGATGCAGTTGAGAGGGCAAGGATGTTCAACGAAACCGTAGGCATAGATGGCACAATACTTACAAAGATCGACGCAGATGCAAAGGGCGGAACAGCGATTTCGATCGTATTCGCGACCCAGAAGCCAATTCTATACTTAGGCACAGGTCAAAGATACGAAGACCTCGTCAAGTTTGATGCAAGGTGGCTTGTAGAGAGAATTTTTTCATGAAAGCGATAGTCCCTTTTAAGCCAATAAATCCCAAGTCGAGGCTTGCAAAGGTTTTGGGTGAGGAGGAGAGAAGGGAGTTTGCAAAGTTCATGTTGATAGACGTGTTAAAACTTCTAAGAAGTTTGGATCTCGAAGTAAGGGTTGTTGCAACTTCCCCCATCGAAGTTCCAGTGGAAGTTGAAGTGGTCGAAGATCCTCGACCCCTCGACGATTGCATAAACTCGGAACTTAGAGAAGTTCCAAAGGCAGTGGTCATGTCAGATCTACCCCTGCTCAATGTAGAAACTCTTCAGAGATTTTTTGAGACCGAAGGCGACGTTGTCATCGCCCCTGGCAGAAAAGGGGGGACGAACATGCTGCTCGTAAGAAAAGAAGGGTTTAAAGTTTCTTATCACTACTGCAGTTTTCTCAAACACCTCAACATTGCAAAGTCACTGGGCTTCTCCTTTGCAATCTTCGACTCTTTTTACGCTTCTGTCGACATTGACAGCGAGGAAGATCTGTTAGAGCTCATGATACATGGAGAGGGAAAAATTTCGAGAGATTATCTCGAGAAAATTGGTTTTAAAGTCGAATTCGAAAAGATTCCGAAATTAACACGGGAAAAGCGATAGAGTTATAAAAGATAGGGGCTTTGTTTTGTCATGAATAGAGAGAAGGTTCTTGTTGCAGAAGACGACTTAGCACTTTTAGAGACCCTTGCCATTATGCTGAAGGACAAATACGAGGTCTACATTGCAAAAAACGGAGAGGAGCTTATCAGGATTTTTAAGGAAAAGAGGCCAAGTGTGGTCGTAACAGACATTCTGATGCCCGAAGTGGATGGTGTTGAGGCTACTAAAAGAATCCTCGAGATAGATCCCAATGCAATAGTCATTGGAATCACCGCATATTATCTTAGCAAAGCGAAATCATTGCTCGAAGCTGGAGCAAAGGAAGTGCTTGAAAAGCCATTTACGAGGAAAAAGTTGATCGAAACGATTGAAAAATACCTTTCGAAGTCCAAAACCTGAGCTTCGTCCAAAGTCTTTCATCATTTTTAAGGACGACGTAGCTGATTAGTATTGCGCTGGAGAGTAGCCAAGGATACCCATGACCCATAGAATATAGTAGAAAACCTATTATTTTTCCGATTCCTACAAAGATCTCCCACGAAATTCCTATGATCGTAATAGCGAGCCCTTTTCGTTCATTTTTTAAAGCATAAATGCCTTCGAGCGCCGAATCTGCGAAGATTATAGCAAAATCGCTGAGGGCTACGAGCGCTATTGCAACGTTTAGATCATCGACGAATGCAAAGGATGTGAAAAACAAAGCGATGAACGAGAATGCAACCAAGTGAAATCTCGTAGCATCGACTTTTCCAAGAACTGGTGAAGCTAAGATCGTTGCAATCGAAGAAAGCAGAGACGCAATCGTTATTAGAAAAGCGACTTCTTTCTCCGCATCAAACCTCAAGGCTATGTAGTATTCGACGTTCATCGTTGTGAGTCCTAAGGCTAAGCCAAAGATCGAGAATACTGTGAAGATCTCTCCAAGCCTTGGGCTCCTGTTTCTCTTAACCCTTTCCCTTTTTTCTTTGGTTAAGAAACAGTAGAAGATGCTTGAAAGGGCTAAAAGTGGCAAAGCTGGACTCTTTATTTCGAAATAGACGAGCATCGCTCCCAAAGACATTCCAAGGTAATACGATGCGTGCGCAAGGATCAGGGTCTTAGTATCTCTCGCGATGTAAAGGATTGTAACGTAGTGAATTCCTGCAAAAACCGTTAGTAGAGCTGTTGCAAGGACTAAATGCTCTTCTACGGTTCTGGACGCGATTGCAAGGAATATTCCTGCTAAGATCATTGCAAAATACTTGCCCCTTTCATATAACTCCCCTGTGAGGTAATACGTTAACACTGCAATCGCGGTCGACAACAGTGCCAAGTAGCCGTAACTTTCTGCTAGACCGTTTTTGATGATGGAAGGAGCGTAGAGCGAAAGAGAGACACCATACAGCATCCCGATGATCAGCTCGAGAAGGGGGAGAAGCATAAACATCCCCCGTAAATTTTTTAGAATGACCAATCTAAACTTCTATACTCTATAGTAGCTCAGGACTTAAATAATTTTTGCTCCAGAAATCCATCGTGAAATTCAGTCTATTAGAACCCTTAACGCGAGTTTGATGAACGAAGGGTTTGCGAGCATGAGCTTAAGCACTCTTAACGCATTTTTTGGTTTTAAGAGCGTCGAGGGTCGATCCATGTGAAGCTCAGAAAAATCAAATTTCTTCAAAGCTCTAACAATAGCTTCGTGCTCTTCCTCTTTTAGATAGTAGATTTTTCTCACTTTCTCACCTAACCAGATCTCTCTTCCCAACTCCTTCACGAATGCCCTCCTATACCCTTCAAGATCTGGGAAGTTTTCTGCGAGCTTTTCTGCAGCGATGAGCAAGTAAAAGAGTCCTCCGCCAGAATAAGGCTTTACCATTCCTGCAGAATCTCCTATAAGCGCTACTTTGTCTTTAACGAACTCGACAAGGTTTGCTGGAATTAGACCAGAGTTCAATTCGATGATGCTACCCTTGATCCTCTTTGAAACCGACGGATGCTTCTCGAGCAGGTTCTCAAGGTATTCCAAGGGATTTCTTTTTGCAATCACGCCGATCTTTGCGGTGTCTGCGATGGGTATTGCGTAGGCAAAAAATTCGCTGTAGCCCTTTCCAAGGTAAATTTCGACGAAGTTTTCATCCATCGCTTCAAACTTTGCTTCGATCTGAACTGCGGAGTAAAAACTGGGTCTTTCAAACCCAAAGGTTCTCGCAACTTCTGAATAAATTCCGTCTGCACCAATTATGAAATCTGGATAGACTTCTCTTTCCCCGAGAATCGCTTTTTTTCCTTTGAATTTCACCTTTGTCTTGATCACCACTTCAACAAATTCCGAGGCTTTTAAGAGAAGCATCTCGTCGAGTAGCTTTCTTTCAACTACGAAAGCTTTTCCCTTAGCTTCAAAAAAATTTCCAGATGGAGAGAATAAGAATGCACCGTCTATTTTGTTCTCTATTGCTCTCTTTGCCTTGCAATACTTGTTGTATCTCTCGAGACATTCATCACTTATCAATCCTGCGCATTGCACCGGAAATCCTGCGGATTGGTGCTCTTCCGCGATTAAAACATCGTTCTCTTTGCCCAAGAGTGTCGCGCTCAGACTTCCCG
>JBKBUO010000017.1:0-1896 GCA_046290005.1 Archaeoglobaceae archaeon
CAAGCAGAATTTCCCTGATCGCGAGCAAATCTTCTTTCAGCATTTCGAGCTCTTTTATTTTCTCCTCGATTTCCTTTAGCTTTTTTTCCCCATACTTCAGCGTCAGTTTTATCTGCTCACTTTCCCCAGCAATGTCATACATCTCTATCATCTCCTTGATCTCGCTCAAACTGAAACCTAATCTTTTCCCACGAAGAATTAGCTTAAGCCTCGCTCTATCTTTTCTTGTAAAAATCCTCTGATTCCCAGAAGTTCTCTGCGGTGAAAGGAGTCCGAGCTCTTCGTAGTAGCGTATGGTTCTCGTGCTGATCTCAAATTCCTTGGCAAGCTCTGAAATCGTAAACGTGTCCTTTTCCTCATTTTTAACTTCTTGAGTTCCTCCTCCCATTGAATCAAGAGTGTAGAGACTTTTAAAAATTTTTCTAAAGTTCACATTAACGTAAACGTAATCTTTTTAAAGATCGCGGTGAAGGAGAGTGCGGTGATAAAAAATGCTTGAAAACGATTGTCTGCTTACTGAAGAAGAGGCGAAGCTCAGAGAAGAGGTCAAAGATTTCGTAGCAAGCGTAGATCCCGAGTTGATCAGAAAGATGGACAGAAACGAGATCGACTATCCCTTTGAGTTCGTAAAAGCCTGTGCTGAGAAAAGACTTCTTGGGTTAAGATTTCCAGAGGAATACGGTGGTCGAAACTTGACTTGGAGTGCAGAAAGCGTCGCATTAGAAGAGATCGGCGTCCTTGGTCTTGGACTGGGTTGCGCCTATTCAATGGTTAGCATCGTTGGGGAAGCTTTGCATAGATTCGGAAACGATTGGCAAAAAGAGGAGTTCTTAAAACCAATAATAAAGGGAAAGAAGATCTCTGCCGAAGGTCTCACGGAGCCAAGGGGAGGTAGCGACTTTTTCGGCACGACGACTAAAGCAGAGAAAAAGGGAGACGTGTGGGTGCTCAACGGATCGAAGAGGTTCATCGCTGGCGGAAAGGTTGCGGACTTCTACTTGATCTACGCAAGAACCGATCCAAGTGCTCCAAGCCATAAAGCTCTCACCGCTTTTCTCGTTGAACGCGAAATGGGTGTGGAGATCCAGGAATTATACAACTTGCTCGGCTTCCGTGGTATGGGGACTGCAAGGATCGTGTTTAACAACGTGGAAGTTCCGAAGGAATACGTTCTTGGCGAAGTAAATGACGCAAGGGAGATATTCAACAGAATGATGATCCCCGAAAGGCTAACTTCCGCAGCTGGCGCTGTCGGAGGAGCGAGGGCTGCGATAGAAATCGCGATGAAGTACTCTGAGAAGAGGAAGGCTTTTGGCAGAAAGATAAGAGAGTTTCAAGGTGTCAACTTCATGGTAGCGGAAGCCGTAACGATGATCGACGCCGCAAGGGCTTTGGTTTACAACGCAGCGAAAGCGGTGGATCTATACGACCAAGCCAAGTTCAATCAAGACCCTCGTAGACTCGTAAGCGAGGCAAAGTTCTTCGCCACCGAAACTCTATGGGATGTCGTGAACAAAGCCATGCAGATCCTTGGAGGAATAGGCTATACGCAAGTGTATCCGGTAGAGAGAATGCTCCGCGACGCAAGATTAGCTCCGATTTGGACAGGGAGCAACGAGATAATGAAGGTGCTCATCCAACACGAAGCCTACAAGCTAATGGGATTACCTTCCAAAGATCGAGATTGCGAAAAAGATGCAATGGACTGGTATAAGGAGTGGGAGAAAGTTTACGAGTGAAATTCGAAAATTTCGGCTCTTTCAACCGCTTTTTTTTCTAATTCCTCGAATTCTTCAAACTCTTCCACGATTTCTTTCTTTGCCCTTGTTTCAGGATGCTTTGCCACCATAAGAGAACAGCAGTCCTCGTAAGGCAAAATTGAGATTTCATACATTC
>JBKBUO010000017.1:1991-24874 GCA_046290005.1 Archaeoglobaceae archaeon
ACTGCGGACTTGATTTCCTCGATGTCGAGCTTGGTTTTGAACCCTATGCCGAAATACCTTATCCCGGGAACTTTTCTTAGCTTCTCTTCAACGCCTTCAAAGTGCTGGACTTCTATGTAGCCAAATCTCCGCTTCGCTTCCGCGAATCTCCGAATATTTTCAACGAGCTTTTTCTCAAAGAACTCTCTGTTCTTGCCCTTCACACCAATTTCGCCGTAGTGAACGATGCAGATCTTTTCCATGGAGAAAGTTGGCAAAGATATTTAAATGGTGTTGGAAAGATTTTCTATGGATCTTCCAACCGCGGTCGAAAAGATAAGATCGATGGAAATTCGTGGAGCTTCGAGAATTGCAAAATTCGCTTTGGAGACGCTAAAAGAACACGCTTTAAGGCTCGAAAAGGATTTTGACGAAGAGATGAAGAGGGCTGCGAATCTGCTTTTAAACTCACGACCAACCGCGGTTAGCCTTTACAATGCGGTCAATTACGTAATGCGATACAAAGGTGGAAGCACAGAAGAGAAACGTGAAAATCTGATAAAAAGAGCTGATGAATTCTTAGAATGGATAAACACTGCGCAGAAGAAGATTGCGGAGATAGGGGAGAAGAGGATAGGGGACGGTTCAACGCTGTTGACGCACTGCAACTCCTCGGCTGCGATAGCTGTGATAAAAAGAGCGCACGAAGTTGGAAAAAAAATAAGGGTTTTCGCAACCGAGTCTCGTCCAAGGTTGCAGGGGCATATAACTGCGAAGCAGCTGAAGGAAGCTGGCATCGAGGTTACCCTTATCGTTGATTCCGCGGTTCGCTATTTCATGAACGAAATCGATTGCGTTATCGTTGGTGCAGACACCATAGCTGCGAACGGTGCGTTGATAAACAAAATCGGGACTTCTCAAATAGCTCTCTGTGCAAAAGAGGCAAGGGTTCCATTTATCGTTGCTGCAGAGACTTACAAGTTCAGCCCAAGAACTCTTGGAGGGGAACTTGTTGTCATCGAGGAAAGATCTGCTGAAGAAGTTCTTTCACGGGAAATGTTGGAGCTTGGGATAAAAGCCCGAAATCCCGCGTTCGATGTGACGCCAAGGAATTACATCGATGCCATAATAACTGAAATTGGCGTAATCCCGCCTGAGATGGCTTATCTTGTCATAAAAGAACGACTCGGCTACGAACACATAGCCGAGGAGGAGTTAAAGATTTCTGAGATCGATTAAACGCAAAGAGCTAAGCTTAAATGCACCAGAAGCGAAAGCAGACTATGGAGAAAGTGAAGCTAATTCTGAACGACGAAGTAGCGAGAATAAGTTTAAATCGCCCCGAAAAAAAGAATGCACTCAACGAACAAGTCTTGCTTGAACTCCGAGAAGCTGTTGACACAGTAAAAAAATCCTCTGCAAGGGTTCTGATTCTCTCGGGGGAAGGGGATACATTTTGCGCAGGTTTAGATCGAGAACTGCTTTTGGGCTTGACGAAGAAAAATAGAAGCGATCAAGAGCTTGAAAAGCTCATAGACGATGTCCAGGGGCTAATCTATGATATAAGGACAATTAAGATACCGGTTGTAGCTGCGGTTCAGCGCTATGCAATCGGTGGCGGAATGCAGTTAGCTTTGGCTGCAGACATCCGTATAGCGACTCCCGGAACAATTTTCTATCTGCGAGAACCAGAGTTTGGGATAATACCAGACATGGGTGCTCTGCAAATTCTACCAAGGCTCGTAGGCGATGGAATTGCCCGTGAACTTGTTTTCACGAGAAGACAGATAACAGCGGAAGAGGGTAAGATCATTGGACTTGTCAACGAGGTATACCAAGATCTGGAAAGAGGTATCGAAGAATACACGCAGAAATTGCTTTCAGTCCCACTTTACACGCTTGCGGAATCGAAGGCTATTTTGGAAAGGAGCTGGTATCGAAGTTTCGAAGAGAGTCTTAAGGAGAACAGAGAGTCACAGATTCGGTGCATAAAAGAGGCGCTTAAGAAGTTGCAACCCTCATAAAGTCTTTGCAGAGCTGGGATGACCTAAAATTAGAGTTCTGAAATTTAATAGGCAAAAGGGGGAAAAAGAAATAAATTTGGTCGTGAAGTCAAAATGTGGGAAGTAACGAAATGAAGAGCTACCACAAGCTGATATTTGGGGATAGCGAAAACATGAGAGAATTGCAGGAATGTAGTGTACAACTCGTAGTTACAAGCCCCCCATACTTTAATGCCCCTTTTGATTACCCTGATCTGTTTGAGGACTACGATGTCTACTTGGACAAGATGTCGAAAGTTGCTCGGGAGTTGAAGAGAGTAGTGGCTGAAGGAAGGATCGTGTGCATCGTGTGCGACGACACTTTGATAGAGGGGAAAAAGTATCCAGTAGTAGCAGATCTCACGAAAATTTACGTCGAAGAGGGATTCACGTATCGTGACAGGATCGTATGGATAAAACCAGAAGGATATATTCGCATTAGCAGAAGAAGTGGCGTCATCCTTCAGCACCCCTATCCCATGTATTTTTATCCAGACAACATTCATGAAACCATCTTGATATTTCAAAACGGCGAGTTCGATTATAGAAGCGTTCCCCAGGAATTGAAAGAGCGATCTAAGTTGGATCTAAAGGAATACCTCGAGAAAAAATGGTATCTGACCACCTGGAATATTATTAATGTTTTACCAATACAAAATAGGGCTGAAAAGGGTATCGCAGCATTTCCCGAGGAGATACCATATAGACTTATAAAGCTCTTTTCATATGTCGGCGAAACCGTTCTTGACCCATTTATGGGCTCAGGAACAACGAACAAGGTGGCAGCGATGTTGGAGAGAAACAGCGTTGGATATGAAATTGACTTGGAGCTGTTGGAGGTTGTTAAAGAAAAGATGGGTATGAAGCAACATTCACTGATCGAAAGAGATTATGAGGTTGAGATAATCGTCAGAGATGATGCGAAGCGCCTTCGAACTCAACTACAAGATAAGGTCAGTAGCCAGAAGTCGGTGACAAAAAATGCCAAAAGAAAGACAAGAAAGCCTATCTAACACTGAGAAGAGAAGATTGCTTTCTATTTTTGAGGAGCAAGTTAAGGAAAAATGGTTTAAAAATTGGACTACACACATGGCAATTCCAGAAGACTTAGATCCATTTTCTAAAAAGAAGGAAGAAAGAGAAAAATTGCTTCGCTACTTGCTGTTAAGAACTTTAATCAATCAGCAAGCAAGCTTTGAAAAAGTGAGAGAAGTGAGCGTAAGGTTGTTTGAAGAGTTCGAAAATACCCTGCTATTCAAACCCCAATCTCTCTTTTCGCTTATCGGTTTAAAGCGTATGAAGGTTTTATTAGGTGGTTGGATGAAAATAATAAAAATTTATATAATATAGCAATAGAAGAACTACGAACCTCTGAATCCCTTAAGCTTTTTAGATCATTGAACGTCCATCCCATCCTTGAAGCCGGTTGGGTGGGAAACGATGCTAAGGCTTGTAGAATGTTTGTTGACTGGGTGATCTTCCTATTTAACGAAATATGGAAAGAGAAGGTATCAAGAATGGAGGACACACTGATGATTGTTGACGGACATGTTGCCAAAGTTTTTTGTAGGAGCAGGCTGTTGGAAGAGGTTTTCTACGAAAAAATCGTCCATACATCATCCAAGCGAGTAAAATGAGAAAAAATGTCGAGGAAATCGTTTCCAAATTCAATAAAATTCCGTTCTACGTTGACAATGGAGCGTTCTATCTCTTCGAAGACCGCTTTTGCACAGATCTAAACCCAAAATGCGATCCCTGCTCAATAAATGGGCTGTGCAAGAAATACAGAAAGTGGACCGCATATCAGATTTGGAAGGAGTGAGACAGAATGCTACAGCCCGATCAGTCTTTCAAGCTCCATCAGAAAATTATTCCTCACACCATCAAAATATGACTAACATCCTCCACAGTCCTCGTTGGATTCAATTGCTTTAAACAAAAAAGATAGAAAATATAAATAAATTTAATTGGCTTGTTTCACTTGCACCGGTTTCATAAAAGCGACGGCGATCACTATTCCGAGAATGGAAAGGGCTGCGATGTATGGGAATACCGCTATGTAAGCTCCAAAGATATCCTTTACCTGTCCAACGAGTACGTTGCCTACAACCGCTCCCGCTCCGTAGGCTGTAAATACAAGCCCGTAGTTTCTCGCGTAGTCTTTCATTCCAAAGAAGCTCGCCGTCGCCGCTGGAGCTATCGCAAGCCAACCTCCAAGGTTCAGCCAAAGGATTGCGAAGCTCAACGCATAGATTGCGAGCGACGCTGGATAGCTGTAGATCATGAGGGATGCGAGAATTATCAGGGCATAAGAAAGGATTGCGGTTCTCATCGGTTTTAATCTGTCCGTTATCCACCCAAATAGGGGCCTTCCAAATCCATTACAGCAAGCAAAGACCGCAACCAAGCCTGTAAGGAATGCAGAGATCTCAACTTCGCTTATTCCGATATTCTTCGCAACTTCTAAGCCAACGGGCTTCGAGACACCAATTGCCATCAGCCCAGCGAGAGTTCCAAAGGTATAGCAAAGCCATAAGCCGTAGAAGGTCTTCGTCCTCACCATCTCCTGTCTAAGAAGACCTCCAGACGCTGAAGTAGTTGGGGCTTTCCAACCACTTGGCTTCCAGTCTGCAGGCGGGAAGCGGAGAACTAAAGCGCAGAGGACTATTATAGCTGTGAACAAAACTCCGAGTATTCTCAAAGCGTTCTGAACACCGTAAAAAGCGATTAAAAAGTCCATAAGTGGCGCAGTTATTGCAGCTGAAAATCCAAATCCAAGTATTGTAAGTCCAACTGCTAAACCTCTTCTATCCGGGAACCACTTTCCAGAAGTAACGATTGGACAGTTGTAGGCAATTCCAACGCCAAGCCCTCCAATTATACCATAGAGAAAAACAAGAGACAAAGGAGAACTTGCAACCGAAGCTAAAAACCAGCCAAGTCCAACGATAACACCCCCAAGAATTGCGATTTTTCTCGGACCGTACTTGTCTATGTACTTTCCCATCACCGGCATAGCCAATGCAAAAACCGCCAAGAAAACTAAGAACGGGAGTTGCATCTCTGTGGCGGTAACCCTTAAACCGAATCCTTCAGGTGGGGGTGCTTCGAAGAGTTTTCTCAAAGGAACTTGTATTACGCTGTAAGCGTATATCGCTCCAAGGCAAATGTTAATTATCAAACCTGCTATTACATAGAGCCATCTACTCCTCTCAAGTCCCATTCTCACACCTCCAAGAAATTGACTCAAAAAATTAAGATGAAGACGTGGAGCCAGTCTCGAGCGCTGCTTTTACGATTTCGTAAGCCTTCTTAGCTTCTTCAACTGCAACCTCGCTTTCAAGTGTCGTTACATCTCCAAGTGGCTTTCCTTCTGCGACGGCTCTCAGCAGTCTGCGCATAATCTTTCCACTTCTTGTTTTAGGCAAGATGTCAACGAAAGTGATCACAGCATCGCTTGCAACCACAGGACCTATCGTCGCCCTTAGATGCTTCTTCAGCTCTTGCCTCATCTCCTCCGATGGATGGTATCCCTTCTTGAGTGTTACATAGATCAGGGGTATCTCTCCCTTGAGTGGATCGCTTTTGCCAACGCACGCAGATTCCGCAACCGCAGGATGCTTTATCATCGCAGATTCGACTTCCGCTGTGCCAATTCTATGCCCAGCAACTTTTAACACGTCGTCGGCTCTTCCAATGACCCATATCCAGCCATCATCGTCGATCATTGCGAAGTCACCACTGTAGTACCACCAGCCCTTGTGCTTGAATTTTCCAAAGTAAACCTCTATGTATCTCTGCGGAGCTTGCCACAACGTCATAAGTATCCCTGGCCACGGAGATGTGATTACAAAGTATCCCCTTGTTCCAGGTGGTACTGGGTTTCCATCATCGTCAACGACTGCGCAAGTAACCCCGGGGAATATCGGACCATTCGTTCCCGGCTTCAAAGGCAATATCTTTCCTCTTCCCGGATAGTGACCCGTAAGCATTCCTCCAGTCTCAGTCATCCACCATGTGCTCGAGCTACAAGTCTTTTCTCTGCCGAATACTCTGAAGTACCATCTCCACGCCTCTGGATTTATCGGCTCTCCGACGCTGTGGGCTATCCTCAGCGTTGAGGTATCGTATTTCAAGTAAGTCCCTTCAGGGAACTTCATCAACATCCTTATTGCAGTCGGAGCGGTGTAGAATATCGTTACGCCGTATCTCTCGATCATCGCAGCCCATCTGCCCACATCGGGATAATCCAAAGCTCCCTCATACATTATAACCGTAGCCCCGTGCATCAGCGGACCATAGACGATGTAGCTGTGTCCAGTAACCCAGCCGATGTCTGCGGTGCACCAGTAGATATCGTCGTCTCTTATGTCGAAGATCATCTTCGTAGTTGCATAGAGATAAACAGCGTAACCCCCAACGGAGTGCTGAGCGCCTTTGGGCTTTCCAGTTGTTCCGGATGTGTAGAGTATGTAGCTGTAGTCTTCGCTTCCCCTTGGTTCGCATTCGATAAATACATTCTTGGGAACGTCTGCCATGAAATCATGGTACCAGATATCTCTGTCTGCTGTCCACGGAATTTCGATTCCCAATCTCTTTACGACAATCACTTTTTCAATCTTGTGCCCCTCCCTTTCACAGATCTTTACAGCTTCGTCGACTATGCTCTTCAGGTTCAACTGCTTCCCCCTTCTCCAAACTCCATCTGCTGTGACGATTATCCTCGCTTTTGCATCTATAGCTCTGACTGCCAGAGCTTCTGCGCTGAAGCCACTGAAGACAATGCTGTGCGCAGCACCAAGCCTTTGAACTGCAAGCATGAACAACGGTAGCTCTGGGATCATTGGAAGGTAGAAAGTCAGAACCTCGCCCTCCTTGACACCTAGCTTTTCTCTCAAAGCATAGGCAATTCTGTTCGATTCTCTGAACAACTCGTAGTATGTCAGCTTCCTCACCTCCTTTGGCTCTCCTTTCTCATCTACTGGCTCCCCTTCCCATATTATTGCAACCTTGTTCTTCCTCCCTTGATTTATCTGCCAATCGGTGCAAAGGTATGCGAGATTCGTTTCTCCGCCTACGAACCATCTGTAAAACGGTGGATTGCTGTCGTCGAGGACCTTTGTCCACTTCTTAAACCACGGTATCTTCTCCGCCCAAGATTCCCACCACTTTTCCCTTGCTTCTTTGTCTTTTATAGTCAGTTCATAGAACGCTTTCCATTCCTCCAGACTCTCTATTTTGTCTTCCCAGCCCTTCGGTATTATGTACGTGCTAAACTCCCTTCTCATCATTTCAAGCGGGTCCGAAGCTTCCATCCAACCACCATAGCTTTTTTCCAAGTCAATTTTTAAAGTTATTTATTACTCCATTATTTGCATTGGTATCGGATCACACCAATCCTTAAAAATAGGCTTGGGTTCATACGTATCATAAAAATATTTAAATTATTGTTTATGAGACTTAAGCAAGATTTAAGCAATAATATTGAATAACAAAAAACATAAATATACGCATTCAAAAAACATAAACCATGGTAGAAAGGTTGAGCGTATCCCTCGACCAGACGAGTAAGGAAAAGTTGGACAAAATTGTTAAAGATACTGGTAAGAATGCAAGTCAAGTGATCAGAGATCTCATAGATTTTGGCTATGAACTGCTCATAACCGGTGTAGATTTAGAGACCCTAAGGATATGGGTGGATTACTTAGCAAAGAGGCAACACATGATCTTAGATGTTGAGCATTGGAGAGTGATATTTTCCGAAATAGAGAAGGTAAACGACGCAGACTTTTGGGAACAAATGGAGGAGATAGGGCTGAGCCATGCTGTGCAATACAAACTAAAGGGTCTCGACACCGTGGAAAAGATCCTGAACTACGTAGAAAAAGCGAACTGGTTTGAGGTGAAGATCGAGAAGGAAGGAGTATACACGCTGATACTAAACGATCTCAAGACAAAGAGGTTCGTAAAGACTTTCCTCGAAAACGTATTCAAGGGGCAGAGGATTAAAGCCGAGATAAGCGAAGGGTTTGGAAAGCTAATCGTTGTTTGTTGATGTCACCTTATAGAGCACAACTCAATTTCTCTCTTCCTCCTCAGTAGAAATTGTGCCGTTGCCCAGAAGTTTCTATGTTAACTCTTGCTTAAGAAAATTAAAAAATTGAGTGTTCTCAGCTGGAGAGATATCTATAAAGCCATGCTGCAAAAACCGCACCAACGATTGGACCGATCACATAAATCGGGAAGTAGAACCAGAGGTCTATCCCCATCAGCCAATCGCCAACATATGGTCCGAAGGTTCTTGCTGGGTTCAGAGAAGAGCCAGTGATGTTGCCTATGGTCGTGATTATACCGCCAACGGTCAGACCAATTATTAAGCCTGCAAATCCCGGTGGAGCACGTTCATCGACCGCTATCCCCATTATGACCAACATGAGCAAAAATGTGCCTATCGCCTCAGTCAATATCGCCTGCCCATAGCTTATCCCCGGAAACGGTGCTGTAGCTCCTAAGCCACCGACCAACGCTGCGTTGGGACCAACGCAAGCTAAAAAGCTAAGACTCGCTAACGTAGCGCCGATTAATTGCGCCACAATGTATGGTGCGACATCTTTCGCGGGGAACTTTCCAATGCTCCATAGAGCTATGGTTACAGCGGGATTTATGTGAGCCCCACTTATCCTACCAAGGGAGTATATAACCGCAGCGATCGCAATTGCGAAAGCCATCCCTATTGCAAACCAATCCCCCAATCCGCCTAAGGCACCGATGCCTATGTTGAAAGGATTCGGCTTTTCTGCTCCGTGTGCTATCATCAGCGTTATCACAGCAGAACCTGCGCCAAAGAAAACAAGGATATAAGTGCCCACGACTTCAGCCAAACAGCGTTTTAAGAGCATCTTACCCCTCTTTATAAGCTTCGTAACACGTTACGCATAAAATCCTTGGAATTGTCTTCTTCAACTTCTTCGCTGGAAACGGATAATCGCCTTTCCAGACCTCTATTTCCTCTCTGACCAAGTGTTCCATGCAAACTCCCATTCCGCAAACGATGCAGATTGAAACCGCGTCGGTATCCTTGCCGAGCTGTTTACAGATGTAGCATTTCATTTAGATCACCAAAAAATTTTGGGGTTTAGAGGTTTAAACTGCCTCTCTCCACTGGCAGTAACCGTGTCTAAAGTCTATAAGCGCTGCAGTTGCGCAATCCTTGCACGTTCTGGCTGGTGAAGCTGGCTTTTCTTTGTGCAGTGCAATGATGTTCGTCATCATCGTCGCAGTAACTGGTTCGCTTGTAAGCAGACACGGATAATCTGCGAGTCTCATGAGAGCTGAGAACCTAACGGTTATCGCGCATCCTGGGTAAGCGTAGCGCTGTGGATTCATCAAGACCTCGTTCTTGTGAATCGGAGTTAGGTCGACTTCATACTTCCCAACCTTAGGCTTAAGTTCCCCACCCATTCCGTTCTTCGATCTCCTCGCTGCATCGATGTACTTCCATCCACGGTATACCATATCCATAAAGTCACAGTTGTGCAACTCAGCAGCTGCGCTTCTCTTTGGGTAAAGTTGCACGTAGTTGTGGAAGCGTTTTGTAAGCAAATCCGTAACTACGATTGCGTTGAATCCATCGAGCTCCAGTATATACTCCACTGCGCATGCTGTTGAACCAGTGGCCAATCTCAGAGCATCGTATTCGCTCGCTATCTTTTCGAGGTTGTTTCTAAGCGTAGCCTCCATGACTTGACTTGTGGCTTCGATTACAGCCATTATCACGTCGTCTTTACACATGTTAAACGTCGATTGAGCAATGTGATGCGCAGCATCGCCTACGCAGTAAGCTGGAACCGTAACTATGTTCCCATAGTGTACGCCATCTGCCATCGCTTCCTTCACAGCATTTTTCATCCTCTTCTTATATTCAGCCATATACTTGCGAACGTCAAAGCTCTTGTGACCTACCGAATCCATTAGTCTTGCCTGTGCTTCAATTGGTGTAGCGTAGAGAGACTTTATCATCTCTATCTCCTTATTCACAGCATCGCTTAGAGTGGCTCCGTTCTCGATTTCCTTTGCAAAAACCTCTCCTATTCCGTAAGAAGTGTTCATCCCCCAAGACTTTGAAGCCAGAATTGCCTGCTTATGCTGTGCAGGTATGTCAACGGTTTTCAGAATCCTATTAACTACGTTGCTCGTGCTTCCTGGAACTAAGGCAAAGTCCACGACACAAGTTGGGCCATAGAAACCGCCGTATCTGCGAACACATTCCAAGCCTATGAGCGCCTCAGCTTTCCCAATCGCTTCAATGAATTTCTCAACACTCTTTCTGAATTTCTCGTCTTCTTCGTATAGAATCTCCAATATCGCGGGCGTCTGATAATGCTCCACGAACGGGTCGTCTTCGGGTATAACAGTCCTCGTCAAGCTCCGCAGTATCTCATAGTGGGCGTTCACGCTGTCTACGTGAAGCCTTATAACTGCTTTACTCTGATTTCCTACCGCTTTCATTTTGTTCACGACATCCACATATGCTTTTACGTCATCTATGACGAAATCTTTGCCTCTCTTCTCCTTTACAACGTTCACGTCCGCCCACTGCGCTGCTATCGCTTCCTCAACCATCTTCTCAATAACCTCTTTCATACTCTCACCACAATTACTCGCCTCTTTCTTATATTATAGATTATGTAAAACATGGATATTGGGGGATGGTAAACATGTTCACCAAAAGAGATAAGTCTAAAAGAACAAGAAAAATTCTTATACTTAAATGTAAAAAAGAAGGGATCCAGTATGTATGTGGCGAAAGTAAAGGTTGAACAATCTTCGTGTTCGCTCGCGGTTGCAACGGAATCGGGAAAGTTCTCAATGGACCTTTTGGAATACATAATTCTAAATTCCAAAGATGTTCTCTTCCTCGTAAAGATAACAAAGTGTGATGGCGATATAAGCGAGTGTCTTAAAGTCATCGAGAAACATCCAAGCACCCTATTTTTACAGATCCTCGAAAAAACGAATACACACCTTGATTTTCTCGCTGTCATTAGGGACACAAGCGGTATAAAAGCATTCGAAGAGTCGTATTGCTTTATCAAGCCCCCGATCGTTGTGGAGAACGGGAGCAAAATCTACACAATCTTAGTTCCAGATCTAAGCTATTTGGCGAAAGCATACGAAAAACTGAAGAAGGTTGGGAATTGGAAAGTTTTGCAGGTAACAAGAATTTCTGAAAGAAAGTCGTTGCTTACGAATGCGCAGAAGAGGGCGATAAACGTAGCTTGGGATTTGGGATACTTTTCAGAAAAAAGAACCGCTACGATCGATGAAATCTCGAGAGCTTTGGGAATAGCGAAAACCACTGCACACAAACATCTAAGGGCGGCGGTATCGAAGATAGTCAAAAAATACATGGAAGATAGCAAAAAAGAGCGGGAAATAATTGACCTTCTAAACAACCTCTGAATACGAGCATCTGATGAATCCGTAACTCTCATCCCCAATTTTTCAAGATTCTACGATATGAGCCCAAGGTAGTGTAGCCAATATCATGAACCATAAGAATAAACGTTGACCCAAAGATGTAGGCTTCTGTAAACACTTTCGTTTCTATAAAGGAGAAACTCGACTTTCTTTCTTCCTTCTTCGCTCAAAGAGAAGACAAATGGGAATTCTATTTTTTCTCCATGGGCTAAGTTTATCTTCTCTTCATATATCGTTCTGTTATCGACTTTTACTCTGAAAACATAGGTTAAATTCTCGTGCTCTCGATTCACAATGCCAACGATTACCTTTGCGCTCTCGTTTACGAAGAGATGCGTTGGATAATCGCTTGCCCTCCCCTTTTCTCCGAGGATGTAGAATTCGGTGAAACTCTCTTCTTTTGGATTTAAAGCTACGTAGATGGTCAAAGCAATGCATGCGAGCAAGGCAAAGAGGAGGATATACGTTAGGACCTTCATTTCTATCTCTCGCTCACAAAGCTCAACAAGAAGGAAGCTAAGATCGTTTGTATTCCTAAAACGAGCAAAACAAAGGCCAAGAAGTTTTCAATTGCGGGTGGGAGAAATTTAAAACCAGTGTTTGCCCATTGGAGAACTAGATACGAGGTGTAGAGAACACCCAAAAGGAGTACTGCAAGCCCAATCGCTATTCCTCTCTCGAGGGAGAGCTTTGAAATTATCTTTCCAACAAGTCCATTCAGATCGACAATATCTCTCCTATGCCCATAAATTGCTGCGAAGAGTCCGAAGAAAATTATATTATAGCCACAAAGCAAAAGCAAGCTTCCAAGGATCATCGTGTGGATTCCGGGATTGTAGAGTATCCTTACTTTGAAGAAAGTCATAAGGATTAGAAACGCACCAAAGATTGCCAACGTTAAGCCGGGAATAAAGTAGAGATGCGTCGGAGCATGTAAGAGCATGAACTTCACGTGTCTCCATCCGTCGCTGAAAGTTCGAAGCTTTGCCTCACCTATCCTCTTTCTATAGGTTATTGGGACTTCTACCATCTTCAGCCCCTTTCTCTTGGCTTGGACTACCATCTCGGAAGCAAAATCCATTCCATCTGAGAGAAGTTTCATCTTCTCGATCACATCTTTTTTCAAAGCCCTAAAGCCACTGTGCGCATCGCTTAGATTTGTTTTGAAGAAGAAGTTTAAGAACCAAGTCAGAATCGGGTTTCCTATGTATCTGTGAAGCCATTTCATCGCTCCTTTTTCAATTTTACCAAGAAATCTGCTCCCTATCACGATGTCCGCATCGTTCAAAGCGTTCAAAAGTTTTGGGATTTCCCTGAAATCGTAGCTTCCGTCTGCGTCGCACATAACTATTGTTTCGTGTTTCGCATTCTGGAATCCGAGCTTGTAAGCGTATCCATATCCAGCCTTATCTGCTCTGATCACTTTTGCTCCAAGGTTTTCTGCTATCTCCGGCGTTGAATCGGTTGAGTAATCAGCGACTATTATCTCTCCCTCTATTTTGTTCTCTTCGAAAACCTTCTTTATCTCTTCTATGCAGAAAGCTATAGCTTTCTCTTCGTTCTTCGTTGGAAGAATTACGGAGACACCCATACTACTTTTTGCGTAAAGCCAAGATCATGAGCGCCGCAATAGCTAATGCGAACTCAAATCCCGGAACTCTTACAGTTTCCCTCTTCTCAGGGGTTTTTTCAGGCGTCTCTTCTGGAATCACAGTTGTTGGAATGGGTGTTTCCTCAGGTTTTTTCTCCGGAGCTGGAGTTGTGGGCGTTGGTGTAGGAGTTTGCGTAACTTCGAGTTTTTCAGCTAAGGCGAAGTAGCTGAAACCAGAAGTCTCTGCTGAGAAATGGTAGAATCCCCCTTCTTCTTTCAAGAACTTCGTCGGTAACTCTACCCACTTTTCATCGACAAGTCTCAAAGCTACGATTCTCTTTAGATCAACGCCCTTAAGAGCTTCAATTGGAACTGCAAACTCTATCTTCCCTCTAACGCTTGTATTCTTGCTAATATCGAGGTTTATGTCCCAAAGAACGATTATTTTCATCCCCTCTATCCTTGGAATCTCCTGCGGAATCTCTGTGAATCTCTTGATGTTTATCCTAACATCCGTGCTCTCAGCTGGTGTTAGGATTATGCTGGCTATGTATAGCATGTCCTTGCCGATGTATGCGGTTTCTGGGATCGTGTACTTGTTCTCCATATCTGCTACCAAGCCGATGTATGGAGTTGCAAAGGAGACCCATTTTTCCTCTGTTTTTCCTCCTGCAGCACCGCCTCCAGGTGGTATAGATGGGGTTGGGGTGTGCATAGCTTCTCTTGGAGCTAAGTAGACCGTTCTTTCTTTATCCTTGACTTTTATCTTGAACTCTCCAACTGGAATCGGCTCTGTGTTGTAGCTGAACTCAAATCTCCCGTTTTCGTCTGCTTGGAGATAGCTTTTTGCATTTATCTTTATTGTAACGAAGCCTGAGCTCGATTTACCGAAGATCTTGATATCATAGCTCCCCTTTGGAACGCTACACTGAGAAATCGTTGCAACTCCGTTTTCTGCATTTGCAGTTTTTGTTATCCAAAAAACAAGCTTTACTGAAACGCTCAACGTTTCCACATCTCTCGCGGTTACGGTGAAGCAGTTTTCGCTAACTGGAATGTCAACTCTGTAGAGTTGCCAGTTGTATCTTCCATCCTGCACGGAAACTCGAGTTTCGAAGATGACTTCGACTGGCACCTTTTCGTTTGGATTCGCAATTCCATAAATCCTTACAATATCCCCCTTGACTGGGTTACTTGGATCTATCTCAAAGGCAGAAGCTACAGCTATTAATAAAAATAAAAAAATTAAAACTCTAATGTTCTCCACCTCTTACTGTCTTCTCCTCAGCAGGTAAGCGATTGCAAGCAGTCCAGCGATTGCGAAGATCGCCTCAAATCCAGGAATCAATGGCTTTGGTGTTGGTGTTGGAGTGGGCGTAGGAGTAGGAGTTGGTGTTGGTGTTGGCGTAGGCGTTGGTGTTGGAGTCGGCGTTGGTGTTGGTGTTGGAGTTGGCGTAGGCGTTGGTGTTGGTGTAGGAGTTGGTGTCGGTTGCGCACAACCCAGTAACGCTACAATCACTATTATTATACCCACAAATCCAACAACGTTTTTTCGAGGCATACAATCGTTTTTGATTCCTCTCCATATTTAAACTTTTTCCTCGAATTTTTTCTCAATTTACGAAAAATTTGAAGCACGTAATTTTTATAAACAAGTCCAGCAACGCTTGACATGGGTAGGAGAGTCTTCGTTGTGTTCTTGGCATTCATAGCGCTTGCAATTTTCACTCTTTATCATAGCTCATCCTCTTCTCTTTCCCCAAGCGATCTACTGAATCTCGAAAGAGCTGAGAACGTCGCAGTCCAGGGTAAGGTCGAAGTTATAGAGCGTAACGAGACTCAAACGATCTTTTACATCTCCGATGGAGTAAACAAGGTGAAAGCGATTTACAAAGGAGAAGTTACATCGAGCGAGATAATAGCAGTTGGGGACTGGAAAGATGGCTTTTTTTACGTTAGAGAGCTCTTGAGCAAGTGTCACACAGAGTATGGTGGTTAAGTGATCGGTTTAATTCTTCTATCTCTGTCAGCAATATCTTCAATTGTCTCCTCGATTCTCTTTTTCCGCTCAACAAAAAATTTGAGATTTGCAACGATCGCTGAAATCTTTTTATATACTTCATTTTCCTTCTGCCTCGCTTCGATGCTTTTACTTCTCAACTACATCCTTACAGACGATTTCTCAATTCGATACGTTTTCCTAAATTCCCAGCGAGAAATGGAAGTCTGGCTAAAGTTTTGTGCACTTTGGTCTGGGAAAGAGGGGTCGCTTTTGTTTTGGAACTTCGCAAACTTGCTCTTAGCTTCGATATTTGTAAGCCACGGAGCTAAAGATACTAATAAGGCGAAAGCTATGGCTATTTTGACAGCCTTTGCGTCTACGCTTCTCATTCTGAACATATTTGTAAACCCATTCGAACAAGCAACGAGGCATTTCAATGGAGTGGGGATGAATCCAATACTGAGAACTCCCGAAATGGTTTTCCATCCGCCTATAGTTTTCTTGGGATACGCAGCTGTGGCAATTCTTTACTCCTCATGCTTAGCGGGAATTCAGAGTCGCGGAATTGCGAGAACTGCTTGGATTCTATTGACGATTGGCATAGTCCTTGGAGGCTTTTGGGCTTATCGAACCCTTGGCTGGGGAGGTTTTTGGGGGTGGGATCCGGTTGAGAACTCCTCTCTTTTACCTTGGCTCGCAGTCACCGCCTATTTCCATACTAAGAGAGGAAAAGAATTTTTCGCTTATCTATCGCTGATATTCGTTGTTTTCACTGCATTCGTAACGAGGAGCGGAGTTCTTAGCTCAGTTCACAGCTTTGGAGAAGATCCACTTGGTTTCACATACCTCTTGATGATCTTTGCTTTGGCGATTCCAATTGTAAAGAGATGGAAAATCGAGGATCAATGTTACACCTCAGTCATTTTCTCTGCTATGATCCTCGTCGTCTTGCTTGGAACGATCGCGAACTTGTTTAGAAACGTCGATCGGAACTATTACCTCATCACCTTTGTTCCAGTGTTTTTAATCTCAGTTCTCTTAATACTCTACCGAATAAAAGAGTCGAAGAGAAAGATCATACACTTAGGCGTTGTTCTGCTTTTCTTAGGTGCAACCTCGGTTTGGTTCTTTGAGCAGAAAGAATTAGTCACGTTAAATCCAGAGAACAAGGCTTTTGGCGTCGAACTTCTCTACTGGGACTCAGAGACTTTTTCGGATGCAGAAAAATTTGTCTTAAGAGTTAAAATTCTCAGCAACGTCGGGGTATTTGAGCCAGAGATCCAATTCTACGATAACTGGGGGCAGGTTAGAAAGGTTTCGATAGTGAGCACTCCTTTTTTGGACTACTACCTCGCCTTAGTTTCGATAGAAGAAAATTCTGCGAAGGTCGAATTTTACGTAGTTCCGATGATATCACTTGTATGGCTTGGAAGTGCGCTGATGGTCCTTGGATCGATTTTAAGGTTTAGAAAATGAGTTTTTTTACCCATGAGAAAAACTTCTCCAGCGCTTTTCTTCTGTGCGAGAATAGGTTTTTCTCTTCACCCATTTCCGCGAAGGTTTTGCTACCATATAGGAATATCGGATCGAACCCGAAACCCTTCTCTCCCCTAATTTCGGTGGAGATCTCCCCATAAACGATACCATCAAACGTTCTAATCTCTTTTCCATCGTAAAAAGCTATAACTGCCTTGAAATACGCCCTTCTGTTCTCAATTCCATCCATGAGCTTAAGTATTCCTTTGTTTCCAATTGTTTTGAACACGTAACTCGAGTAAGGACCGGGAAAGCCGTTGAGGGCTTCGATAAAAAGACCGCTGTCTTCGATAAAGAAGGGTCTGCGAATCTTTTCGGAAAGTGTCTTCGCACTTTTCACTGCGATCTCTTCGAGTTCTTTCCCCTGCGGTTCCTCGTATTCCATTTTAAGCCACTCGATCTCTATTGAGAAAGTTTTAGCCACTTCCCTCGCTTCTCTGAACTTTCCTTCGTTCGAAGTTATGAAAAGCATGAACCCCGATTGGTTCGATATTTTAAAATTTTTCCAAACGCTTTGGACAAATTTTTAAACTCACATCAAAATTTTCGATGTGCAGAGGAAGAAGTTGAGAAAGAAGGAGTCGAGAGAGATCTCGAGGATCGTGCAAGAAAATGCTGGTGTTTTGGTTGAAGGAGAAATGGAAGCTCTCGACTTTGGAGACCTGAGGATAATACTCGTAAACAACGAGCCCTTGCTCATGGAATACGGTGGCAAATACTACGTTTCAGTTTATGGCGCGATAAAGTTGAAGCCAGAGAAATTTAAAGTGGTAGTCGACTCCGGAGCCACGGATTTCATAATGAATGGGGCAGACGTGATGAAACCCGGAATTGTGAGTGCAGATCCAAGGATCAAGGAAAAGGACTTTGTTTACGTCACAGTTGAACCCAAGGACGTTCCGATCGCAGTGGGGATTGCGTTGTGCAACGCGGAAGATATGAAGGGCAAAGGGAAAGCGGTTAAAAACTTGCACCACGTCAAAGACAAGGTATGGAGGGATCTCGTTGAACGCAAACTTATACTTTGATCAAATCGACTTTTACGCCTATCTACCAAAAAAAGACTGCTTAGAATGTGGATACACGTGCAAGGAGTTTGCGGAGCTAATGAAGAAAAGCGCAATAGCGAAAAAGTGCCCATACTTAACTCAGAGGGAAGTTGAATACCTAAACTTAGCGATCGAGGCAAGGGATTTTCTTAAGGCGCCGATGTATCCGAGCACGATAAAGACGAAAACCGGTCTCGTTTTCAGCAACGAGAAAGTGGTTACGCTTGTGACCGCAAATTACCCTTACACACAAGCTGTGATTGCGGAAGTTATGGTACGGGCTAAGATCGACTTCAATATGCTTGTAATCGACACGGAAGGTTACTCCGTTGACATGGCGGTATATCTCGGGCTTTTTAATGCAGAAAGATTGAGGGAACAAATGGAGGAACTTGAAAAAGTTGACAAGAAAAAAATAGTTATCCCTGGGCTTGCAAAAAACGCGAAAAAGGAGATCAAAGACCTTATAGGCTCTGTAATCCTTGGCCCGATCTGTTGCACAGAACTTCCGATCTTCCTACTAAAAAGGGGACTTTTGCAATAAGATTTAAATCCACACCATAACTTTTTTTATGGCACTTGGCTTTGTCCTTATAAAAATCGCTCCCGGGAAAGAAAAGAGGGTTTACGATAGGATAGCGGGTCTTAAAGAAGTAGAAGAGCTCTATCCGCTCTTTGGGGAATACGATTTAATTGCAAAAATCGTCGTAAAAGATTTCGAGGAGTTGAGCGAGGTTGTGGTGAACAAGATTAGGAGCATAGAAGGAGTGGTCGAGACAAAAACGTTAACGGGTGCTAAGTTCTGATGATACGTGGTCTGAGGATAATCGCAGAAAACAAAGTTGGTGTTCTGAGGGATCTTACGAAGATAATCGCAGATGAAGGGGGGAACATACAATACGCCCAGAGCTTTCCGATTCGATTTGGAGAGCACAGCGGAAAAGCTTTGGTTTACTTTGAAATAGAAGACGGAAACTTTGAGAAAATGTTGGAGAAAATCAGGAAACTCGAATTCGTCCTCGAGGTCGAAGAGGAGAAACCTTTTGAGCAAGTTTATGGGAAGAGAGTGATAATACTCGGTGGAGGAGCACTCGTTTCTCAAGTTGCGATAGGAGCGATAAGCGAAGCGGATCGCCATAATTTGCGTGGAGAGCGAATAAGTGTTGACACGATGCCGATAGTTGGCGAAGAAGAGATAGCGGAAGCCGTTAAGGCGGTTGCGAGATTACACAGAGCAGAAGTCCTCGTCCTCGCCGGGGGATTGATGGGAGGAAAGATAAGCGAAGAAGTAAAGAACCTCAGGAAGAAGGGGATAAGGGTAATATCGCTGAACATGTTTGGTAGTGTTCCAGAAGTGAGCGACGTCGTTATAAGCGACCCGGTTATGGCGGGAACGATTGCTGTGATGCACATAAGCGAGAGGGCAAAGTTTGACATCGAAAGGGTTAAAGGTAGGAGAGTTTAACTGCGGGAAAGGGATTTATACCCGGCGATTTCAAGGAGCTTATGGCCCGGATGGGGTAGCGGATATCCTCTGGGACTGTGGATCCCAGGAGGCGGGTTCGAATCCCGCTCCGGGCCCTTCGGTAAAATGCTACAGGGGTGGAAGGTTAAATTTATATCCCCGATAACAACAAGGGTAGCGTTATGTATGCCCGAATAAAAC
Source organism: Archaeoglobaceae archaeon (assembly GCA_046290005.1). Lineage (GTDB taxonomy): Archaea > Halobacteriota > Archaeoglobi > Archaeoglobales > Archaeoglobaceae > WYZ-LMO2. Next base: position 21,337 of record JBKBUO010000017.1, read on the forward strand.
TTCGCGACACCGTAAGAGTCCCCCCTTCTAAAATAGGAGAAGATCTGGAAAAAACAATCGAATCTCTGCTGTGGGAGCAATTTGAGGGCAGATTAGACAAAGAGCACGGGATAATCATCGGAATTGAGAGGATAGAGGAGATAGGAGAAGGAAAAATAATAGAAGGAGATGGCGCTATATACTTTGAGGTCACCTTCACCGCGATCTGCTTTAAACCTTCGTTGCAAGAAGTTGTGGAGGGAGAAGTTGTTGAAGTGGTTGAATTCGGTTGCTTCGTTTCCATAGGCCCATTCGACGCTCTACTTCACATGAGCCAAATTACCGACGACTACATGGTCTTCGATGAGAAGAACAAAAGACTCGTGGGCAAGGAGAGTAAGAAGGTAATCGCAGAGGGTGACTTCGTTCGGGCAAGGATCGTTTCACTTAGCCTTAAAGAGAGGGAACCAGAAAAGAGCAGAATTGGTTTGACTATGCGTCAACCATGGCTTGGGACTTTGAAGTGGTTGGAAGAGGAAATAAAGAAGCAGAGAGGTGGAGAAGTTGGCTGAAGTTGCCTGCAGGAATTGCAAGATGGTAAGCAGTGACACAATTGTCTGTAAAAACTGCGGTTCCTCGGACCTCACAAAAAACTGGTATGGATACATCGTAGTTCTTGATCCAGAAAAGAGCGAGATTGCAAAGGCTTTAGGCATAAAAAATCCTGGGAAATATGCTTTGAGGGTAGACTGATGTTAAAGTTACCCGATTCGCTCCGCGAAGAACTAGCAAAACCCCACGGCAGACTGTATAAGGATGGCGAAAAGGTTTTTGAAAAAATCGAAGAACTTAGAGATTGTTCGATGCTCGCATGCGTTGGCGACATTGTTGTGCACTGCGCTTTTCTCGTGAAAATAAAACCAGAGATCATCGTCCTCGATGGAAAAACGCTTAGGGAGAGAAACCTGAAGTTTGAGATTCCGGAAGAATACTCAAGGATCTACGCAAAAAATCCGCCAGGTTTTATAACTCCAGAGCTAATCAATGCGTTAAAAAAAGCTGTTGAACTCGCAAAGACGAGGAAGGTTGCAGTTCTCATCGACGGTGAAGAAGACTTAGCAGTGATGCCTCTTGGATTGCTTTTACCAGAGAAGTCTCTTGTGGTTTATGGACAGCCAGGAGAGGGGGTCGTTGCTTTGATGATCGATGAGGGTGTGAAAGTCGAGATACTAAAGCTTCTTAAGCAGATGATTCTTGTTGAAGAGAGCGATGAGCTTAGGAGTTTGGGGGTGATATAGATGGAAGTTCGCGTCGAATCGGAAAAGTATAACCCGCTGTTGAAGAGGAAAGAGGTGCACATCAAGGTTAAATTCGAAGAGAAGACACCAACGAGAAAGGATGTTAGGGAAAAGGTTGCTGGGCTTTTTAGCGTCGGACTCGAAAAGATAGTCGTGGACTACATAAAGACAGAGTTCGGAAAAAGGGAAGCGAAGTGCTACGTGAAAATCTACGACTCAGCTGAGGACTTGAGGAAAATCGAAGAAGAGCATATTCTCTTAAGGAACTTTCCTGAATTGAAGAAGAAAGAGGAGCCGGCAAGCACGTAGGTGAGTTGAATGAAAGACGCAGTTAGCAGATTCTACGAGATAAAGGGAGAAAAAGTTGTGAGAAAGAGGAAGTTTTGTCCAAGATGCGGTGAAGGCGTGTTTCTCGCGGAGCACAAGGATCGCCTCACCTGTGGGAAGTGTGGATACACAGAGTTCAAAAAGAAATGAACGTTCTCGGAATCGAGGGCACCGCTTGGAATCTGAGCGTCGCGGTTGTTGACGAAGAAAAAGTCCATGCTGTGGTGAGCAAAGCCTACACACCAAAAGAGGGGGGAATTCACCCGAGGGAGGCTTCACAACATCACGCAGAATCGATGCCCTCGCTCCTTAAAAAAATATTTGAGCTCTTTCCAAAAGAAAAGATAGATGCAATAGCCTTTTCACAAGGTCCAGGACTTGGACCTTGTTTAAGGGTGACTGCAACAGCGGCGAGACTTCTTTCTCTAAAATTATCTAAGCCACTCGTAGGAGTTAACCATTGCCTTGCGCACGTTGAAATAGGCAGATGGCTTACGGGTGCAAAGAACCCAGTTACGCTTTACGTCAGCGGAGGAAATAGCCAAGTTATAGCAAGGAGGAGAGACAGGTATCGAGTCTTCGGTGAAACGCTCGACATAGGCATTGGCAACGCAATAGATAAGCTTGCAAGGAAATTCGGAATTCCCCATCCCGGTGGGCCAAAGATAGAGGAGCTTGCAAGGAAGGGAGAGAAATACTATCCGTTGCCATACGTCGTAAAGGGAATGGACTTCTCCTTCAGTGGTATGGTTACCGCAGCTGAAAAGCTCAAGGGAAAAGCGAGGCTTGAGGACATCGCATACAGCTTCCAAGAAACCGCTTTCGCAATGCTAACAGAAGTTACAGAAAGAGCCATGGCATACCTTGGTTACGACGAAATGCTGTTGGTCGGTGGAGTGGGAGCGAATGAAAGGCTACAAGAAATGCTTAGAACTATGTGCGAAGATAGGAACGCAAAGTTCTTCGCCCCCCCAAAGCAGTTCATGGGTGACAATGGAGCCATGATCGCCTACACAGGTCTTTTAATGCTCAAAAACGGTTTTACGACAAGGCTCGAGGAATCGGTTGCAAAGCCAAATTTTAGAATTGAAGAAGTGCAAGTCACTTGGCCATAACTACGCTTTTTCTCTCCCCAAAGCTCTCTTGATCTCTTCAACGATCTCCTCCTCACTTCTCTTGCAATCGAAGTGCACGAAGTTATTCGCTTCGTTCACGATAGCGCAGCCTTTTTTGCAACCGCTGATGAAGATAACGAAGTCTGCGGACTTTGAGTAAAAAATTTCAAGATCTGGAAAGTTTTTCCTTATAACTTTCTCGACTTCTTCTCTCGGGTAGCTTTCGTTGCAACCACCGCAGTATTTTATCGCTATTTTCATTTGAACCTTGCAAAGTATTCTTCTTCGCTCACGCCACGAATTTTTCTAAAGTGCTCATCGGGCTTTATTCCTGCGATAACCTTTGCAATCTCTTTCTTCATCTCCAAATTGCTCCTTCTTGCAATCATTATCTTCTGCGCTTGTGGCGAACCTGCGCCGTGCATCGATTCTGGGAGCTCAGCTCCGATGGATAAGTTTTCAACCAACCTTATCATCCGCATTCTTTGTTCCGTAGGAACTTCTGCGACTCCTTTCATGTATTTCTCGATCAAATCACGAGTCTCTGGATTTCTGTAGTCCTTCTCCGATGGCAAGGTTATCACTATTCCACCAGTTATGTCCTGTGCAATTCTCGACCACTCGTATGGGAAGCGGGTTATGTTTAGCTTTGTAACGTTCGCAAGCAAGGGATTTGGCATGTAAGCCCCAGAAGGTGTGCGATAACCTTCGTAGGAGCATGCAAGGGAGCAACACCAGCAAGTTTCTGCAAGGTGGATCATCTCAGTTATCTTGTCCACTACATGCGAAGCTTTTGCAATCCCCTGCATTTCAGCAACG
>JBKBUO010000018.1:0-23526 GCA_046290005.1 Archaeoglobaceae archaeon
ACAGGAGTTGTCATGAGCGTTCCAGCGCATGCACCTTACGACTACGTCGCAATTAAAGAGCTTGGCGCAGAAATCGAGCCAATCGTTATAATTGGAACGGATTCAAATGGTGTTCCAGCGAAGGAGATAGTAGAAGAGCTTGGAATTCAATCGCAAAACGATCTTGAGCTTGAAAAGGCGACAAAGCTTCTCTACAAGAAGGAATTTCACAAGGGTGTGATGCTCGAGAACACTGGCAAGTTTGCGGGAATGAAGGTTTCAGAGGCGAAAGAGCTCGTTGAAAAGGAGTTGATCAAATTAAATCTCGCAGATATATTCTACGAGTTCAGCGAGAAGCCAGTAGTATGTAGATGCGGAACAAAATGTGTTGTTAAGGTTGTCAAAGATCAGTGGTTCCTGAATTACTCGAAAGAGGATTGGAAAAAGAAAGTTTTGAAGTATCTCGATGAGATGACGATAATCCCAGATTACTACAAGGAGGAGTTCAAGAACAAGATAAACTGGTTGAAAGATAAAGCCTGCGCAAGGAGAAAAGGCTTGGGGACGAGAATCCCATGGGATAGGGAATTGTTGATCGAGAGTCTATCGGATTCGACAATATACATGTGCTACTATATACTTGCCAAGTTCATAAACCAGGGAATAATAAAAGCTGAGAACCTTACGATGGAGTTCCTAGACTACGTTTTCTTAAACCGAGGAAGCATTGAGGATGCGAAAAAATCTGGACTAAGCGAAGAGATAATAAGGAAAGTGAAGGAAGAGTTCGAATACTGGTATCCCGTGGACTTGAGGAGCAGTGGGAAGGATCTCGTTGCAAATCACTTGCTCTTTTACCTCTTCCACCACGTCGCCTTGTTCGAGAAGCGATACCTTCCAAGGGCTATAGCTGTGAATGGCTACGTGAGCCTTGAGGGGCAGAAGATGAGCAAGAGCAAAGGTCCATTGTTAACAATGAAAAAAGCGCTCGAGGAATACGGCGCTGATGTTACAAGGCTTTACATCCTACACTCTGCGGAATACGAGAGCGACGCAGACTGGAGGGCAAAAGAGATCGAGGGACTCGTCGCAAACCTTGAACGATTCTTCAACTTGGTAAGAGAGCATTATCTCAGAGAAGTTGGAGAGATCACGCTCCTCGACAGATGGCTAATTAGCAGGTTCAACAGAGCTGTGAAAGAGGTTAGGGAAGCTATGGACAAATTACAAACGAGAAGAGCCGTTAACTCGGCGTTCTTTGAAATCATGAACGATGTTCGCTGGTATTTGCGGAGGGGGGGTAAAAACTTAGCCTTGATCCTTGATGACTGGATAAAGCTGCTCGCTCCCTTTGCCCCACACGTTTGCGAAGAGCTTTGGCATCTAAAGCACGATAGCTTTGTAAGCATCGAAAGCTATCCGGAGTTCGACGAGGGCAAGATCGACGAAGAGGCTGAGAAAGCAGAGCAGTTCATAGCAAAGCTTCTGGAAGACATCAAAGAAGTTAGAAAGTTCGTAGAGAACGCAAAAGAAGTAAGGATTTTCGTTGCAGAAGACTGGAAGCAAGATGCGCTTAGAATTGCACTCGAAAAAGGGTTAAACGAGGCGATGAAAGAGCTTTCAAAGCGTAGGATAGAAAAGGCAGAGATCGCGAATTTTGCAAAGAGATTTAAGACTGCAGAGCTCATAAAGAACGAAAGAGAGCTTATAGAAGGTAGCATCGAATTCCTCGAAAGAGAGACCCAGCTAAAAGTGTCTCTGAGCTCCGATATTCCAGAAGAGAAAAAGAAATCCGCTATGCCCGGAAAGCCAGCGATTTACGTTTGCTGAAAAAATTAAATGCGGGAAGCCAAGTATACCGCTTCGTAAACAGCTTCGCGTAAATTCCTTGGATATACACAGTCGCCAATGAAATACTTCGGGATCTCTGTTTTTAGCTCAATTTTTCTCGCTCTCATACCGGTTGCAACTACGATGGTTTCACACTCCACTTCCGCTTTTTCTCCATTTTTAGTGCCGATGATTTTTCCATCTACAACTTCTTCAACTCTAAAACTTGTTAAAATCTTCACATTCTTATTCCTTAGCTCTCTGAGAAGCGCAAAAGCATAGTTTCTTTCGAGATCTGAAGCAATCGCCGGTAATATCTCGATGATCGTCACTTCTTTTCCTTTCTCAGCCAAGTGAAGTGCTGTTTCGCAACCCACTCTACCACCGCCGAGAATTGCAACTTTCTGCCCTACATCGACTTTTCCGGTTAAAACATCCACAGCTTTAACCGCTTTTTCAACTCCCGGGATCTCAGGAATTCTGTGCTCTGAGCCAATTGCAACCACTACCGCATCTGGTTTCAACTCCTCTATCTTCACTTCAACGTTCTCGCAGTTCAAGTGGACTTCAACGTCTTTTATCTGCCTCTTCAGCCACTCGAGGTATTTTCTGAGATCTGATTTGAAACTGGAAGCGGTCGCTGGAATCAGATTCCCGCCGAGTTCGGAGTTCCTCTCTAAAATGATCACTTCGTGCCCCCTAAGTTTTGCGACTCTCGCAAACTCCATCCCAGCGGGTCCACCGCCGATTACAACGATCCTTTTCTTTTTCTCAGCTTTTTCAATCTTTATCTCTGGGTTCAACGAGCACTTAGCCCTTAGCTGTCTTAGGCTAAAAAGCCTGTCGATACAGTCGTTGCACCTTGTGCAAGGCCGGATTTCTTCCATTTTTCCTTCCTTCAACTTTATCACAAGCTCGGGATCTGCGAGCAAAGCTCTTCCAAGTGCGACCAAGTCAACCTTACCCTCTTCAACTACCCTCACCGCCATATCTGCGGAAATCCCGCCAACTCCTATGACTGGGATCTTAACTGCAGATTTAACCTTGAAAGCTCCGTCAAGCAAGATTCCTCTCTTCACAATCATTGGAGTAATCGCAAATCCACCGCTGACGTGAAGACAATCCGCTTCATTCTTCTCCAATTCCATAGCGTATCTTAGAATCTCTTGCTCCGATACACCGCCGTAAGACACAAAAGAGCCATCGATTCTAAATATAACAGGAATTCCTACACTTTTAACAGCCTCAAGAACTTCCAAGGCGAATCTAATTCTGTTCTCAAAACTTCCACCGTATTCATCGCTTCTTTTGTTCGTGTTCGGTGAAAGGAACTGGCTAAAGATCCAGCCATGTGCTGCGTTTATTTCTACGATGTCGAATCCACAATCCTTAGCCCTTCCCGCAGCTTCACCAAAAAGCTCCACTATCTTCTTTATCTCTTCTTTGCTCAGCTCCCTCGCCATCGATTTGAAACTATACTTTCCATGCATGAACATCGAATACTCAACAGAACTCGGAGCGATTGGCTCATTCTTCTCTATCCTTGGACTTGCACATCCTCCTGGGTGCAAAAGCTGAATTCCCGCGACTGAACCGTTGAACTTTATCTCCTCCGAAAGCTCGTTTAAGCCTATGCAAAACTTGTCAGAATATATCGCAAGACCGCCGTGCAGATCTGTTCCCCTTGGATCCACGCTTGCGCCTTCCACGATCACAAGACCAACGGAGTTCTTGGCAAATTTTCCATAGTGCTCAACCATCTTCTCCGTCACGTAGCCTTCTCTCGCCAAGTTCATCGCCATCGATGGGAGAACAATTCGATTTGGAACAGTCACTCCTGAGATTTTACAGGGCTCCAAAACCCTCATAGAAGAAGTTATAAATTAGGATTTAAGCGTTTCGATCGAAAGGCTTATCTCTTCTTGAGGTCTATCCCATAGCGCCTCGCATTTTCATCTGCTATCTTCTGGATCTCTTCGATTATCTTCCTTCCCTCAGGCCTCGTGAACAAATGCCCAAACCTGCGCTGAAACTTTAGATACTCCTCAACTGGCTTCCTATCCTTCACCTTTCTGACTGTAACGAGTTTTCCGTTCTCGAATTCAACAATCGGATACAACGCAGTTTCTATTGCAAGCATTCCTACTTTAATGACGTCTTTCCCATCAATTCCCCAGCCAGTGACGCATGGGCAGTGGATCTGGATATACTTCGCCCCTTCGATGCTCGCAGCTTTCTTAACTTTCCTTCTTATATCCGCAGGCAAAACAGCGCTTGAGGTTGCGACGTAAGGCGATCCATGGGCTAAGGCAATCGCAACCATGTCCTTCTTTCTTCCCATCTTCCCAAGAAGTAGTTTTCCCGCTGGTGTTGTTTTGGTTACTTCTCCAAGTGGCGTAAGAGCACTTTGCTGATGCCCAGTGTTTTGATAGGCTTCGTTGTCGAGGCAAATGTAGATTACATCGTGATTTCTGTCAAACATTCCGTGCAAGGTCAAACCAATGTCCGCAGTTGCACCGTCGCCAGCTAAAACAACTACTTTTCCTTCGTTTTCTCTACCCATTGCCTTCAAAGCTTCAGAAATTCCGCTTGCAACCGCAGCTACGTTGTCGAAAAGCGAATGAATGTAGGGCACGTTCCACGCGTTTTTTCCATACTGTGAGCCTATTATCTCAAGGCAACCAGTTGGATTCGCTACGAAGCACTTTCCTTCAAGAGCATTGAGTACGTTTCTAACTGCAATCGTTAAGCCACACCCCGGACAAGCGCCGTGACCTCTGCCAAAGAACCTCATGGTATCACCTCCTCAAATTCCTTGTAGCCCTTGAATCCTCCCTTCTCCCTTCCCAAGACCGCATTTCTTATCAAATTCTCGAGGAAGTCCTTTGGAACGTCTCGACCTCCAAGACCGAGGATCGTTGGAATTATCTCCGTTGAAAAGCCGTATAGCGCAGATTTTAACTCAATTGAAAGATTTCCCTCATATCCTAAGCTCACAGATCGATCTATGACCACTATTTTCTCCGCATCGCTGAAAGCATTTCTCAGATCTTCAACAGGGAATGGACGGAAAGTTCTGAGCTTAACAAGCCCTAAGCTAAGACCTTCTTTTCTAAGATCCTCGACCACCTTTCTCAAAAGTCCAACGAGCGAACCCATCGCAATCACGAAATTCTTCGAATCAGGATAAACGACTTCCACATGCTCCCCCCAGTCTCTTCCAGAAACTTCAGCCCACTCTTTGAAAACCTTTGACGCCACATCCTTCGCTCTCTCCATTGCGTTCTGCATCGCAACCCTGAACTCCATGTAAACGTGCGGTGGAGCATAGCAACCGAAGGCGAGAGGTTTCTTCGTGGTCAAATACGCTTCTGGTGTGTAAGGTGGCAAAAAGCTGTCCACGAGTTCTTGCTCGATCAAATCGACTGGCTCATACGCATGGGTCAGCTTAAAGCCGTCAAGGCAGAGCATGAAGGGCAACATGACCTTCTTGTTCTCCGCAATCTTATAAGCTTGCGGAACCATGTCATGCGCTTCCTGATTGCTTTCGACGTAAATCTGAATTATTCCCGCATCCCTGAGAGCCATGCTATCTTGTAAGTCATTCCAAATGCTCAGCGGTGCAGACAAAGCGCGGTTTGTATTCACTATAATGATTGGCAATCGCATTCCTGCAGCGTTGTAGAGAACTTCGCTCATCAGAATAAGACCCTGACTGCATGTCGCTGTGAAAGTCCTCGCTCCCGCAGCTGATGCTCCGACGAGAATGCTCGCTGCTGCGAACTCGGATTCTGCGGTTATATATCTACAGTTCCCAAGCTCGCCATTTGCATACATCTCTGCGAGGTTTTCGACTATCTCGGTTTGTGGGGTGATTGGATACGCGCAGATAACGTTTGGTCTGCAGAGCTTTACCGCATGGGCTATTGAGTAAAAACCACGCACCACTTTCTTCATTTCTCCACCTCAGCAAACCTCGAGCTTAAACAGATCCTTCAACTCCATTCTTATCGCTTCGAACTTGCAGACTGAAGCGCAAACTCCGCAACCCTTGCAGTAGTTGTAATCAACGACCGCGAACTTTTCTTCGCTGATTTCCACGACTTCTATGCAACCATCTGGGCAATATTGCTCGCATACCCTGCATGCTGTGCACTTTTCCTTGTCAACCACTGCCCACTCGGTTCCCCAGTCTCCAGTCTTGAAATTCTCCGATTGCAGAGGCCCCGAGATTGCACCAAGATTCAGCCTTATCTTCATCTGCACACCTCCCTCATGTATTTGTAAGCCTCCTCTATTGCAAGTTTGTTCTTTTCAGCCAGGGAACCTTCAAAAACTTCTTCGACGGTTTCCATCAGCGTTTCAAGCTTAAAAAGATTCGTAGCCCCTGCAAAAGCGCCAACCATGGTTGTGTTTGTTATCGGTCTCCCCAAGATCTTCATCGCTATCTTCGTCGCGTTTATCGTGACTACCCTCGGAAATTTTAAAACAGCCCTAAGATCTTCTGCACCCTTTGGAAAGTTCGCGATGAGCATCCCGTTTTCTTTTAAACCAGAGACGACGTTTACAGATTCAAAAACACTGGGATCTAAGACGACGACGTAGTCGGGATTGTAAATTTCATCTCTAACGACGATTGGCTCATCGGAAATTCTGAGAAACGATGCAACCGGGGTTCCTCTTTTTTCCGCACCAAAAGTTGGGAATGAAAGTGTGTAGTAGCCCTCTTTGAAACCAGCGATCGCTAAAAAGTCCGCAGCCGTAACGACTCCTTGACCTCCACGTCCATGAAATCGGACTTCGATCAGCATACAAAAAGAGAACTGAGAAGAAGTTAAAAAGGTTGCGAAATTATGCATGAAAGAGAAAAAAGTTTTAACCTTTGCAAACATTCTTTATGCACAAGCTTCGGGGTCATCACTTGATCTGCCTTCACTTCTTCAAAGGCGAGGGATACGACGAAGGGTTTGTCGAGAACATTCGAAGAGTCCTTGCCACGATAGATATAGCCGAAGTTGTAGAGGGTCTCGATGACGTTTGCGGAGCTTGCCCTCACAACTTTGGTTTCTGCAACTACTACGAGAGTTCTGAAGAAGAGGTTAGAGAGCTCGATGAGTTTGCTTTGAGTCTACTTGGTCTCAAGGTAGGCGAAAGGGTTAGATGGGAAGATTTGAAAGCAAAGATTTCTGAAGTTCTCGAAGAATGGAAGAGTTTTGCCTGCGAGGATTGCGATTGGAGGGTGGTTTGTGATGCTTGATCTGGTTGTGAAGACGATTTGGCTTTTGCTTCCAGCGTATGTTCCAAACAACTTTGCAGTCATCTTAGGTGGTGTGAAACCAATGGACTTTGGAAAAAACTTTCTCGACGGAAAAAGATTTTTTGGAGATGGAAAAACGTTCTCGGGATTTTTTGGCGGGATTCTCGGTAGTATCTTTGTTGCTAACTTGCAGAGGTTTCTCGAGAACATCTTAGGAGTATTTCTTTTTAGCTCAATAAGCTACTACGATTTCTTTTTGCTTACCTTTACGTTGGCTTTTGGTGCTATGCTTGGGGATTTGCTGGGTAGCTTTGTCAAACGTCGATTCAACTTTAAACGTGGCGAGAGTTTTCCAATTTTAGACCAGCTTTCGTTTCTCGTAGTTGCGATTGCAATATCCTCACTTACACCCGCGTTTTGGAAGCTCTTCGGCGTAGCTGAGATCTTGATAGCGTTCATAATCACACCAATTCTTCACGTTGCTGTGAACGTGATTGCCTTTAAGCTAAAAATCAAGGAGGTGCCATGGTGAGGTTCTGTGTTCAAGAGCACTTTGCAAAGCGCCATCATTTCGACCTTCGCCTTGAAATGGATGGAGTCGCAAAGAGCTGGGCGGTTCCAAAGGGGATTCCAGAAGAAGGTGAAAAAAGACTTGCAATCCAAGTAGAGGATCACGACATCGAATACATGGACTTCGAAGGAGTTATAGAAGAGGGCTACGGGAAAGGTGTTGTAAAAGTCTGGGACAAGGGAGAATACGAGCTTCTCAAGAGGGGTGAGAAGGAAATAAAGTTCAGAGCCCATGGAAACAAGTTGAAAGGAGTTTACGTTTTGCTGAAGTTTGAAAAAGGTGGAGAAAATTCCTGGCTTCTCATGAAAGCGAAAGAAGGGTGATCACAAAAGCTTTAAATTTAGCCCTCAAAGCTTTTGCCATGAAAGAAGTCCCGCTTCCCGAAGTCAATATAGGAATCGTTGGTCACGTTGATCATGGAAAAACAACTCTTGTTGCTGCGCTAAGTGGAGTTTGGACAGATAGACACAGCGAGGAAATAAAGAAGGGTATTTCGATAAAGCTTGGATATGCAGATACAACCTTTAGGAAATGTCCAGAATGCGAAGGAGTTGAGGCTTTCACGACTGAAGCGATTTGTCCAATACATGGTGTTGAAACCGAAATACTTCGCACGGTAAGCTTCGTAGACAGCCCTGGGCATGAGATGCTGATGGCTACCATGCTGAGCGGTGCTGCTCTGATGGATGGTGCGGTGTTGGTGATCGCAGCAAACGAGAAGTGTCCAAGACCACAAACAAGGGAACACCTCTCCGCCTTGGAAGTGATCGGGATAAAGAGAATAGTCATCGCCCAGAACAAGATCGACATCGTTCCAAAGGAGAGGGTTCTCGAAAACTTCAGAGAGATAAAGGAGTTTATCAAAGGAACGATTGCGGAGAACGCACCGATAATTCCACTTTCCGCACAGCAAAAGGTAAACGTAGATGCGCTGATTCAAACGATCGAGAAAACAATTCCAACCCCACCAAGAGATCTGAAATCCCCGCCCCTCATGCAAGTCGCAAGGAGTTTTGACGTGAACAAACCAAAGACAAAGCCTGAGAACTTGTTGGGGGGTGTTCTTGGTGGAAGCTTGATGAGGGGTAAGCTTCGAGTTGGCGATGAAATCGAGATAAGACCGGGAGTGAAGGGCGAAAGGGATTGGACGCCTATTACCACTACTGTAGAGAGCATAATGGCTTCAGGAAGGTTTGTTGAGGAGGCAACACCAGGTGGGCTCATAGGGGTTGCAACGAAGCTCGATCCATTCTTAACCAAAGCAGATAACATGGTTGGAAACGTTATAGGTCATCCAAACGAGTTGCCACCGGTGCTCAGAGACTTTACGATGGAAACCCAGCTTTTCGAGAGTGTCGTTGGTCTTGAAGAGAGTTTGAAGGTTGAAAAGATAAAAACAAACGAGCCGTTGATGCTTGCAGTAGGAACTGCGATTACGCTGGGGGATGTGAAGTCCGTGAGGAATGAAATCGTAGAGGTAAACCTTAGAAGACCCGTTTGCGCAGAGCAAGGCTGGAGGGTTGCGATCAGCAGAAGAGTTGGAGGTAGATGGAGGTTAATAGGCTCGGGGGTAATTGCGTAGTCTTTGACACGAACGCCTTGATATATGCGGTGAAGAACAAAGTCGACCTTAACGAGTTCAAAATACTGCTACCAAAAGCAGTTTTGGAAGAGCTAAGGGATCTTGAAAAAAAGCTGAGCGGAGAGGACAAAATCGCAGTTAAGATCGCTTTGAAAATCGTCGAAAAAGCAGAAATCGTCGAAAGTGGAAGTGGTGACATGGGTATACTTGAAACAGCAAAGAATACGCGCTCCATAATCGTAACAAACGATAAGGAGCTAAGAAAAAAAGCTGAAAAGCTCGGAATCCCGACTGGATATGTGAAACTTGGAAAAATCGTTTTTAACCTATGATCTCATATTCTCCGAGTTTTGACTCCGCCTCGTCCACTTTTTCCCTGTGCTCCTTTAGGAACTCGAGTAAAAGACTTTCTGCAAGTCTTTTGCACTCCCCACAGAGCATTTTACCGCTCTTGCAGTCCTCTTTGATTCTTTCCAGCTCTTTATCGTCTTCAACGAGGTGGAATGAATAGAATTCGAAAATTACGCAGTTCTCTGGAACGCCACCAAGTTTTCTCTGCTCCTCTGCGGTAGCTCTTCCACCAGTAAAAGCACTTCTAAGCTTTTTGACTGCGATCTCTGGATTTTCAAAGAGTGAAATGTAGCTTTCCGGTTTGCTCGAGCTCATCTTTCCACCTGTAAGACCAGTTGTGAACCTATGATAAGTTGAGCTCGGTGGTATGAACGCATAACCACCCAAATTGACTTCCAAGCTTCTTATCTCCCTCTCGATTTCCTCATGGTTTCCAAAAACATCCACGTGACCTGAGAACTTCTTAGTCTCAAATCCAAGCTTTAAGACCTCTTTTAGTAGTTCTTCTCTCTTACTTCGCACCCTAATGCCTTTTCCAATTTTTTCGAGCGAGAACAAGTTTATCCTCGAAGCCAAGTCCCTTGTCAACCTTAGGTGTGGATCTTGATCTGCGCCAACTGGAACAACGACAGCCTTTGGACCTCCGAACTCCTTTAGCTGCGGATGAAGAATGTCTGCAGACTGTATTAGCGAAACTATTGCCTTTGAAACACTTGTTTCTCCGGTGAAGCCATAAATAGCCCTCATTTCGTTGAAGTTTACTTCCGAAGAGAGTTCGTAGGCGAGATCCTTCACAAGCCAATTCTTGGACTGGAAGTAGATTACAGCGTTTTTCTCAAGTCCGAGCGCTATTATGCTCTTCAAATACTTCATCCCAAGTTCCCTCGTCTTCTCCCAGCTTATACCTCGAACCAAGTGCGCTTCCATATCCGCGATCGCCACGAAGGCTTTTGCACCCATTTTTTGGTGCCAGATTATCTCGTCCATCGTCATCTTGTGTCCAAAGTGGATCTCACCCGAGGGCATGAAGCCTGACATTACTGCAAACACTTCTTTTTTCTTCATCGCTTCCAGTATCCTTTCGTAATCCCTATGAGCGAAGACCGCGTTACGGCGCATTAGCCTATGCGGATTCGGAATAGACTTGCGCAATTCTGAGAAATCAGAGAGTCCAAAGTCTTCGATCAGCCTTTGGTAGCTTATTACCCCTTCAACTTCCCATGGTGTGATCACAACTCTGCGTTTGCATTAGATTAATATTTCTTGTGCAAAAAACCGCTTGATGATCCAGATAATGGGCTCAGGAGCGTTGGGTTCACTCATCGGCGGATTGTTACAAATGGCTGGAGAAGAAGTTGTTTTCGTTGCAAGAGGTAAACAACTCGAAGCGCTGAAAGATAAGCTCGTTATAACTGGTCTTATCGATGCGGAGCTAAAAGTAAAAGCTGTTGAGAAACCTGTGGATGCGGATCTTACTTTCTTCACAGTTAAAGCCTACGACACGCGATCTGCGGGAGAAGTTCTGAGCAAGGTAAACCCCGGAATCGTTTGCACACTTCAAAACGGCATAGGAGTTGAAGAGATCCTAAGGGAGTATGTTGAAAGGGTTGTTCGTGGTGTAACGAGTTATGGTGCGAACTTAGCAGATTACGGCAAGGTTGTATACGCCGGAAAAGGAGTCGTTTATCTCCCAAGGCAAGACGATGCCAAGATCGTCGCCAAATCCTTGAAAGATGCGAGTTTTAACGTTGAGATCGTAGAAGACATAGGTTTTCGAGTTTGGGCTAAGGCAATAGTGAACTCAGTAATAAATCCATTGACCGCGATATGCAGGGTTCCCAATGGCTTTGTAGCAGAGAACGAAAATTTGAAAAAAATCGCGGAGAAAATTGCGAGAGAGGGCGAGGCTTTGATGCAAAAACTTGGATACGAGTTCAACGCGATTGAAGAAGTTTTCAAGGTCGCAAAGATGACTGCAAAGAACAAGTCGTCGATGCTACAAGACGTGCTTCGTGGAAAAAGAACAGAAGTAGATTTTATAAACGGTGCAATCGTCAAGAAGTGTAGGGAGCTTGGAATAGATTGCCCCCACAACGAAATGCTCTGGAAACTCGTGAAAGGGATAGAAGATGGAATCGCTCTACGTGATACTAATCTCGGCGTTGCCGATTTTTGAGCTTCGGGCTGGGATACCTGTCGCAATATACTACGGCTTTGAGCCTTGGGAAGCCTATACTCTCGCCGTATTTGGCAATTTCCTTCCCGTTCCGTTTTTACTGCTTCTCCTGAACAAATTGCTTGGATTGGTAAAAAGATTCAAGAAGCTCTGGAGAATCTACGAGATCATTCATCTTAGAGTTGAGAAAAGGCGTGTGCTCGTTGAGAAATACGGATACCTTGGCTTAACGCTTTTGGTAGCAGTTCCTTTACCAGTCACGGGCGCTTGGACTGGTTGTCTTCTGGCCTTTCTTCTTAGTCTGAACAATCTAAAGGCATCTATAGCGATCTTATTCGGAGTTCTGATAGCTGGAATCATCGTACTAATTCCAGTGGTAGGGATAGCGAATCTGATCTGAGTAAAAACGCATATAAGTCTAAAGAATTAACTTGGTTGTGCTAAAAGCTGAACTCCATGTTCATTCTCGATACAGCGATGGCTTAGACAGCGTGGAAAAGCTCGTGAAAGAAGCAATCGAAAGAGAAATCGATGTCATCTCGATAACAGACCACGATACCATAGACGGCTCCCTTAGCGCGATAGAGTTTGTTGAAGCTGAAAAACTCGAGATCATCGTAATTCCGGGAATTGAAGTGTCTACGAGCTCTGGGCACCTTCTCGTCTATGGAATTCTTCGAGATGTCGAATCAGATCTTTCAATGGAAGAGACCTGCATTGGGGTCAGAGAAATGGGCGGAATATCTGCATTAGCGCATCCCTTCGATGTGTTGAGAAAGGGGACAATGAAGGTCGGCGATTTCAGGTTCGCGGACTGCATCGAAGTCTTCAACGCAAAGAACTACTTCAATTTCCTCGCGAGTTTCTTCGCAAAGAGATTTGGAAAGCACGGCATCGGTGGAAGCGATGCGCATTGCGCAAAGCACTTGGGGCTCGTGGTAAACTACCTTAGCTCCGCAGATAAAAGCGCCATACTCAACGCTTTGTTCGACGGAAAAAGGCAGAGTTTCATCGAGAGAGTGTCATTTCTGCTATCTCAGATAAGTCAAAGACTTTGATCCTTTTTCCACCGACTTTTTTGAAGTTGTATTCGCAAAATGGGCAAGAGGTTATCAAGATACTCGCACCAGTTGATAAAGCTTCCCTTATTCTTTCCTCGCATATCGCGATCGAGAGCTCTTTAAACTGACTCCTAAGCCCTCCCCCAGCGCCACAGCATATAGAATACTCTCTGTTCCTTCCCATTTCCAATAGGTCGATTCCCACTCTTCTTATGACTTTCCTCGGCTCTTCGTAGACCTTCATATGTCTGCCAAGATGACATGGGTCGTGATAGGTAGCCTTTATGCCGAGGTTCCCCTCCACATTCTCCGCAAGGATCGTCGAGATGTGCTTAACCTCTAAATCAAACTCATACCCAAGCTCTTTGGCGAACTTAGGATAGTCGTTGGAGATAGTTTTAAAACACCCGGGACAAGAAGTGATTATCTCCTCAATTCCGGCTCTTTTCCAAGCCCTGTAGTTTTTCTCAAATAGAATTCTGCCGATGTCCCTCCGACCGGTTCTCAAAAAAGGTGATCCACAACAAAACTCGGATGAGCCAAGAACAGTGAAGTCTAATCCAAGCTCCTTGAGCACCCTTGCAGAGGATTTCGCTATGTTCTGTAGCTTATAGCTTGCGGTGCATCCCGCGAAGTATAGTGTCTTCGAATTTTCAAGCTCAAAATCGAGCCAACTTGCCCTTTTCTCAGGTTCTCCGCTGTATGGGTTGAAATACCTCAGAGTTATTTCTCCAAGTTTTTTATGGATTGGGAGCGGTGCAAGTTTTTTCTCCACAAACTCCTCTCTCCTCGTCTCCCAAAAATCCGTCAGCTTTAGATTCACTGGGCAAATGACTTCGCAAAGTCCGCAGATCGTGCACTTGAAGAAGTCTCGCACGATCCTTTCATCGATCTTTCCCTGCTTTGAAAGGATTATCTTTCCTCTTGGCGACGTGGATTCTATCTTCTCGACTGAGAAGGTTGGACAAACGTTGCAAAGCCCGCACTTTATGCACTCGTTCATAAAAATCCCTCAAATGTCCTGATAATCCTCGAAAAGACGTTTGAATCAAGCTTCTTTGGATTGAAAAGACCCTTAGGATCGACTTTTCTTTTGAAATCGCGGAGTTCTTTGCTGGATCTGTGAGAGAAGAGCATACCAGTCGCGTAGACTTTGCCTTTGAACTTTTCTGCGGTTTTGACAAACTTCAGTGCTTTAACCATGTTTCTGTAGCCAGCACTAAAGTTCCCAAGAAAAACAACGCAGTCCTTGGAAAAGACTGCTTCAATCCCATCTGCAATCTCCTTTGCTTTATTATAGAACTCCACAGCTCTTTCGTAGGGAACGACTACCTCGGAAAAAACTCTCTTTCCTCTACTCGCAACTCGCAAGGGTGTAAGCCTTTTTGACCACATCTTTGCGCCGAGTTCGTCGCCTTCGATTTCTTCGGAGCAAAGCAATAAGACGTTTCGCGCATCGTAACCCTCCAGTTGCATGAAGTTTGAGTCTTTGAAGGTGGCGTGATAAGCGCCATCGAGCATGGAGATTGCTTCGCTAAAATCGCAAACAATGGCCTTTGCTCCAACTTTCCTGCTCTCTCTAAGTTTTATGCACGCCCTCGTGATCAAGCCCGTAGTTCCGAATGCACCGACGTAATACCTTAGATCAGGGCCTTTCACAATTCTCAGCCCTTTAAAGTCGATCACCTCTATCCATTCCAAGTTTTCCTCTATGCCTCCGTATCGAAGACTTCCAACTCCGTAACCACCTTGCGCAATCCATCCGCCTACAGTTGAAACCAAAGCACTTGTAGGATAAACCCTTAAAGCTTTCCCTATCTTGTTCGCCTCTCTCTCCACCTCCATCCAAACCGCACCGCTTTCCGCGATTACGCAGTCCTCACGAAACTCGAAGTTGGACATACTCTTAAAGTCCACAACCACGCAATCCTTTAACGGAACGCAACCACCGTAAGCAGAAGTTGCAGAGCCACGAGGAACAATTGGAAGCTCAAACCTCTCACATATCTCGAGAATTCGGATAAGATCTTCGATTTTGCTTGGCTGAACCACAATCAATGGTTTTTTCACAAACCGCAAAAGTGGTCTTGGTATAAAGGAGAAATCATAGCGGTAAATCTCCAGAACTTCGGGATGAGTTTCAGTCTTTGCGAACTTTGAAAGAGCTGTTTGAATGCCCACGAAACTACTGCGTCGCGAAAATAAATAACTTTTGTATAACTATAAATGTTTATCTAATAATTATACAAGATGAAAGCGAAAGGAAAAAGCTTATATTGCTACTTTGAAACTAAGTGGCATGATCGGGAAAAGGATACGCTTGGAGCGGATCATCAACAGAAATACAAAGAACACGGTGATCGTCCCAATGGACCATGGAGTTTCGATGGGACCAATAGAGGGGCTTGTGAACTTGGCAAAGACGATAAATGCGGTAGCAGAAGGTGGTGCGAACGCAGTTGTTGTGCACAAAGGTATCGTCGCCTATGGGCATCGCGGCTACGGAAAAGACGTGGGGCTAATAATCCACCTCAGCGCCTCAACTACACTTTCGCCAGATCCAAATGAAAAAGTTCTTGTTTGCACGGTAGAAGAAGCTATCAAGCTCGGAGCAGATGCGGTTAGTGTTCACGTCAACATAGGAAGCAAGACAGAGGCAGAACAGCTTAAAACCTTGGGAGAGATCTCGAAGGTTTGCGCAGACTGGGGAATGCCACTGCTCGCGATGATGTATCCTCGTGGCGAGAAGGTGAATCAGTTCGATACAAAAGCTGTCGCGCTCGCTGCGAGAGTTGGAGCAGAATTGGGTGCGGACATAGTAAAGACGAACTTCACGGGAGATGTTGAGAGCTTTAGGAAAGTCGTTGAAGGTTGTCCTGTTCCAGTTGTGATTGCAGGTGGTCCAAAGATGGGTAGCGACGAAGAACTGTTGCAGATGGTGCGAATGGCCATGGACGCTGGGGCAAGAGGAGTTGCGATCGGCAGAAACATATTCCAAGCCGAAAATCCGACAAAGATGACAAAAGCGATTGCAATGATCGTGCACGAAAACGCAGATGTGAAGATGGCGCTCGAGTATTTGCGGAGTTAATCTATCTCATCCACTTTTACCCTCCAAAGCGAATTTATCTGCGTTGCAAACTTCGGATTTCTAAACCTTGAAATGAGCGAAAAATCCTTGGGATATCCAATGAAGGGGTCAACACTCGTTCTCTGTGGGTTTACTACCCATATCTTCACTTTCGTTCTCTTAATGCTTTCAGAGTGAGCCTTGAAGAACTTCAAAAAGTCGTCGAGCTTCTCTTCAACCTTTACAGCTACAACGTATTCTCCCTCGTAATTCTTCGCGATCTCTTTGTGAACCTCGACGTCTTCGTAGCAATCCCTTATCGTCGTGAAGAAAACTGCGTATCGGTTGCTTTTAGAGTAGATCCTCAAGAATTGCCCCCGTCTTGAATGGTCTAAGAAGAACTTGTCCATGGTTTCAAACATTTTTTCGAGCTTGTCGAGAAAATCTTTCACGCGGAGAAATTCTTCGTAGGCAAAATTTGCTTCTTCTCTGGTTGGCACTTTGGTGTGGAGGTGATAGAACTCAACGCCATTGACTTCGACTTTCTCAGAGAAGTGCAGACTTTTCAGGCTTAAGGGGCAATCGATGAAACTACAAGCGATTTCCTCGAGGTCCTCTTTACTAAGATTGACGAGTTCAAGTCCAAGCGCTTTCAACGCTGCACGTATCGCTTTGGCTTTCAACTCTTCGAGTGTTACAACACTTCTCCCAGAAAGCATCTCCGATAGTTTTTCAATCACCTTTTCTTCCACGCTTCCGATATGGCTAAAGCTTTTAATCTTTTTCTTCCAAATAAGTTCATGCGAGTCAAGACTGGGGCGAGGATTCACGTCACGCTCATCGATTTAAACGGAGCCATAGGAAGAGTAGACGGTGGCGTTGGATTTGCGATAAATGAGCCCTCAATCGAAGTAATGGCTAAGGAAAGCGATGAAATCCGGATACTTGGAAATGCGAAGAATTTCGAAAGATTTGAAAAAGTTTCTAAAAAACTAAAAGAGATTTTTGGTCATGGGATTGAAATCGAGGTCCTCGCAGATTACAGAGCCCACGTTGGACTTGGAAGTGGAACCCAAGTGTCTTTGGCAGTTGGAAAAGCATACTCAGAGCTTTACGGCTTAGGATTGAGCGTAAGAGAGATTGCGACAATCGTAGAAAGAGGTGGAACCTCTGGAATTGGTGTGTCGGTTTTTGAGCATGGTGGCTTCATCGTCGACGGTGGGCATCGTTGGGAAGAAAAGAGAGGTTTTCTACCTTCATCTGTATCAAAAGCAAAGCCTGCACCGATGATTTCACGCCTAGAGTTTCCAGACTGGAAGGTGGTTTTAGCTATTCCCGAGCTCAGCGGAGCTTATGGCTTAGGGGAAGTTGACCTCTTCAAGAGTAGTTGTCCAATCCCCCTGGAAGACGTTCGTGAGCTATGCCATATAATACTCATGAAACTCCTTCCCGCGGTTGCTGAAAAAGATCTCGACTCGTTCAACGAAGCGATTGGGAAAATCCAAAGGGTAGGATTCAAGAAGATCGAAGTCAAGAGATACGGATCCCTAATCCGAGACTTGCTCGAAACGCTACCCATTGGAATGAGCTCCACTGGCCCCTCTGTTTATGCGGTAGTAGACAGTAATGCGAAGCAGATCGCCAAGGAGATCAAAGATTACTTTGCAGAAAAAGGTATTGAGTCCGATGTCCTGATAACGAGTGGAAAAAATAGGGGTGCGGAAATTGCAGTATAAGCTCTGGTTTGGAGTGCTCGAGGACGAATTAAGGCTTGCGGAAAACTTTGAAGATAGCTTCGTAAATGCGATAAATGAGAAACCGATACCGTTTAACGTGGCTGAATTAGGAACAAAGGTGCTCGGAAAAGAATACTATCGAACTCTTCGCCGAGTTGCGATAAGAGTTGCGGAGAAGAGAGTTCGAGAAGAGCTCAGTAGCGATGAGCGATACCTCATAGCTCTTGTAAAAGCGCTCGACAGCGTTGAAGAGATTATAAACGTTCTCAAAGAGAAAGAAGAGGATTTAGAAGCTAATACGATTAGCGAAAAATTCTTTGAAGCGATTGAAAGTATGAAAGAGTTGAGAGACGAGATAGAAAGAGAGATCGATGCAGCCATGGCAAAAATTGCGCCAAATCTCTACGAGGTTGCGGGAGCAAAGCTTGGAGCGAAGCTGATCGAGAAATTCGGTGGGATTAAAAAGCTCGCATTCGCTTCTTCAAACAAAATTCAAATTATTGGAGCTGAAAAAAGCCTATACAAGGCTATCGCAAGGATGAAAAGGGGAAAGGATGCGAAGATACCAAAGCACGGGATAATATTCCTGCACGGATTTGTAAGAAATCTCCCGAAAAAGAAGCGTGGCAAGATGGCGAGGTTCTTAGCTTCCAAGATATCAATCGCGGCAAAAATCGATTACTTCCGTGGAGAGCTCAATGAAGGGCTTTTTGAATCTGTAAAAAGGAGATTTGAAGAGTTGAGGAGGGAGAAATGAGGAACGTTAGAATCATAAACGGAATTCCAGCGACTAAGAGTAGATACGGAAGCCACTATGGAGAAAGGATAATCGAGATCGGTGGAGAAAAGTATAGGGAATGGATTCCATGGAGAAGCAAGTTGTCTGCGCTAATATTAAAAGGTCATGAGATCGAGTTTAGGGGAGATGAGCGGGTCCTTTACTTGGGAGCTTCGACCGGAACAACTCTAAGCCACTTAGCAGATGTGGTAGATGAGGGCGTGATCTACGCGGTCGAATACTCGGCGAAACCATTTATAAAGCTCTTGGAACTTGCAAAGGAGAGAGAGAACGTAATCCCACTTCTCTACGATGCGAGCAAACCTTGGCTTTACAGCGGAATCGTGGAAAAAGTAGACTTCATTTATCAAGATGTCGCACAAAGAAACCAAGTGGGAATTTTAAAGGCAAATGCAGACTTCTTTTTGAAAAACGACGGATCTTTTTTGCTCATGGTGAAAGCCAAAAGCATAGATTCGACCGCGGAGCCTAAAGAAGTATTCGATGTCGTGGTTGAAAAGATCTCAAGGGACTTTTCGATCTTAGAAACCGGATCCTTAGAACCATACCATAAGGATCATATCTTCATCCTTGGTGTGAAAATATGAGGTGACGAATCGATGTTCTGGAACCCAACCATGGAAAGAATGCCAAAAAAAGATCTCGAGAAGATTCAAGAGAAGAAACTGCGGGCATTGCTCAACAACGCCTACAATTACTCGCCTTTTTACAGAAAAAAATTCGATGAGCTCGGAATAAAGCCGGAGAACGTTCGAACCTTAGAGGACGTTGAGAAGTTGCCCTTCACAAAGAAGGCTGATTTGAGAGAGAACTATCCCTTTGGGATGTTCGCAGTTCCGTTGTCGCAGATCGTTCGATTTCACGCTTCCAGCGGAACCACTGGGAAGCCTACGCTCGTCGGTTATACTGAGAACGACATTCGAGTTTGGGCTGAAAGCCTTTGTAGGGGTCTGGTTAGCTGTGGTGTGACCTACGAGGATGTAATACAGATCGCCTACGGCTACGGGCTCTTCACTGGTGGGCTTGGATTCCACTACGCAGCAGAGATGCTTGGAGCGACTGCCTTGCCGATCTCCACGGGAAACACAGCAAGACAAGTAGAGCTTATGAAAGACCTCGGTGTAACAGTAATAGCGTGCACACCATCTTACATGCTCTACATGGCTGAGTTCGCGGAGAAGATGGGCACAAGTATAAGGGATACAAAGCT
Organism: Archaeoglobaceae archaeon; assembly: GCA_046290005.1. Lineage (GTDB taxonomy): Archaea > Halobacteriota > Archaeoglobi > Archaeoglobales > Archaeoglobaceae > WYZ-LMO2. Next base: position 19,623 of record JBKBUO010000018.1, read on the forward strand.
TAGAATCGGAATCTTTGGTGCAGAGCCTTGGAGCGAGGAGACGAGGAAGAGAATTGAAGAGAAAACAGGAATCACAGCTTACGATGTCTACGGAACCTCTGAGCTCAGCGGTCCACTTTTCACGGAGTGCATCGAAAGAGAAGGGCTTCACATCTGGGCGGATCACTTCCTAATCGAGGTAATAGATCCAAAGACTGGTGAAAGAGTTGACGAAGCTGAAAGGGGTGAGCTCGTTGTAACGACCTTGAGCAAAGAAGCTATGCCATTGATAAGGTGGAGAACTGGCGACATAACGGTGATGGAAACTGAGAAGTGCAATTGCGGAAGAACTCATCCAAGGATCATGCGAATCCTTGGAAGGAGCGATGACATGCTGATCGTTCGTGGCGTTAACGTGTTCCCGAGCCAAGTGGAGCACGTGCTCATGCAGATTCCAGAGCTGGGAGAGCACTACATGATAATACTGGACAGAGTGGAGAACCTCGACGAGATGACCATTCAAGTCGAGCTCAACGAGAAAGTTCAAATCGATAAACCCGTGGATGTCATAAACATCAAAAGGAGGGTTGAGGAGAAGCTAAAAAGCGTCCTTGGAGTTCACGCCAACGTAGAACTCGTGAACCCGGGAACGATTCAAAGGTTCGAGGGCAAGGCGAAGCGAATTATAGACAGGAGAAAGATCTGAGGTGGTCTTGATGATAAAGCAGATCTCGGTTTTTGTTGAAAACAAACCTGGACGACTTTCCGCGGTTACAGAGGTTTTGTTTGGTAAAGGTATAAACCTCAGGGCATTCATGATCGCAGATGCGGGAGACTTTGGCATAATCAGAATGGTCGTGGATAAAACAGATGAAGCCTACAAGGCTCTGAAGGAAGCTGGCTTTACGGTTGCTGTGAACGAAGTCTTAGCTGTGGAAGTAGAAGACAGACCCGGAGAACTCTTTAAGATATCAAAAGCCCTTGGTGACGCGGGTGTGAACATTGAATACGTTTACGCCTTCACGTCTGAGAAGCACAAGGCTCTGATAATCTTTCGCGTTAGCGACAACGAGAAGGCGAAGCAGATACTCGAAAAAATGGGCATCCTCTTCAAGGGAGAAATAAAGTAACTTCTAATCTTTTAAGCTCACAAAAACATCTTTCTTATAATCTCCTCTCCCTCCTCTTTGCTACCCGAGAATTCAACCCTACCACCAACGAGGATGTAAACCCAGTTTGAAATGCCGAGAACTTCCTCGATCTCATCGTGGGTGACGACTGCAACGCCGCAGAAGTTTGAAAGCTCCTTTATCTTCTCGATAACTCTTTTCCTGATGTCAGAATGCAATCCCTGAAATGGCTCGTCGAGGAGTAAGTATCTTGCGTTCGCCGAAAAAGCCCTTGCAAGCGCGAGTATCTGTCTTTCTCCCCCGCTCAAATCTTTGCCTTTCCTTTTCTCAAGCTTTTTAAGTTCTGGAAATATCTCGTAGGCTTTATCAGGGTTTGCAAACCTGATGTTTTCCTCAACGCTTAGACTTAGCGCAACTCTCATTCTTTCAGGAGCAAGAACTATGCCAAGCTTTAACCTTGCGCTTGGTGGTAAATTCGTTATGTCTTTTCCATTGAGCAAAACCTTTCCGCTACTTGGCTTGTAAAGTCCCGCAAGAACTTTGAGCAGTGAACTTTTCCCACTCGCATTTGGACCAACGATGAGCGTAACACCTCTATCAAGTTTGAAGTCTATAGAGTCAAGGATTTTCCGTGAATCTCTCTCAAAATGGATTTTCGTAGCTTCCAGCAATTTTTCCACCTCTCAACTCAAAGAAATTATCCGCAATTCCGCGCAAAAGCTTTGGTCTATGCGAAGTTATGATCATCGACCTTTTACTCTTGAGCTCTTTGAGAATCTCGAGCATAATTCTAACGTTTTCCGCATCAACTCCCGCAAAGGGTTCGTCAAGTAAAACAAGCCTCGCTTTTGTGGCAAAGGCCATCGCAACTTGAAGAAGCTTGAGCTTTCCCTGAGAAAGTTTTTTCGCCTCTACTTCGACTTCTTTACCGAGTCTGAAAAGATTTGCAAAATCTTTCACCTCCCTCTTGTCTTTCAACGCTAAGAAAAGGTTCTTTTCGACACTTAGATTCCAAAAAACTCTTGGGATCTGGAAAGCTATCGCAATTCCCATCCTTGCTACTTTTTCCGCTGGGTAACCGGTTATCTCCTTACCCTCGAAAAAGACTCTACCGCAAGTCGGTCTTTCAAAACCAGAGATTAACTTGAGAAGAGTCGTTTTACCACTTCCGTTTGGCCCAAAAAGGCAATAAGTTCCCTCTTTAAGCTCGAGACTTACACCCCGAAGAACTGCGGTTCTCCCGTAAACCTTTGAAAGGTCACATACTCTCAGCATTCTTCTTCACCACCGCAAAAAGCATTAGAACGGTTGCGTAGAGCACATAGTGAGCCTCGGGAACAATCGCCGAGAGTCCATGGCTTAAGGCTACGATAACGTAACTCGAAGCTAGACAAGCCCATCTTTTGTTAAAAGCGAGCGTTGAAGCTATAAATGGAAACAACGCATAGAATGGAGAGAAGATATCCGGGGACACGTGTCCGAAAATCAAAGCATAGAAGATACCAGCAATTAAAGCTAAGATCGTTGAAAAAGCGAAGGAAATAGCCCTAAAGTAGACAGGGTTAATTCCAACGCTTTTAGATGCTATTTCGTCGTCGCGAGTTGCGTTTATCTTCAAGCCAAGATTTGAACGAGAAAGAAGTTCAACAAAAAGGAGGCTAAACAAGAAAAAGATCAAAACCGCTACGTAAAGGATTTCTATCGGAATTGAAATGCTAATGCTAAAACCTTCTTCACCACCTTTTCCCTCGAAAACAAAGTAGTGCGAAATTTGCCAAAGAGCGATGGAAGCTATGAAAGTTGCAAATGGGAAAAGAACTCTACCTGTGAAAGAAAGAGCTAAGAACAACAGAAAACAAAGCGGAGATAACAAGAGAAGGCTCAGGTTCAGAGCAAATAAGTAGGCTGAGATTCCAAAGGGAATCGAGTGCCCTAAGCTTACCCATCCCGCTTCTTTTTCCATAAAATGCCACGAAACCGTGAGAATTGCCAACAATATCGCTATTAGAGCTATAAATGTCGCAAAATACCCAAGAAAAGGTGGTATTAGCAAAAGAAGAACGGTTAGAACAAGCTTGTAAGCCATGATACCACCAAGGCTGAGAGAACACAGGCGAAATATGGCTTAGGAGTCAAGTTTGCGATTGTTGCTATGATTACTGCAAAGATTAAAAAGTGCCAACCCATCGTTGGATACATGATTCCTGAGTGTTGAAAACTGCCAAGGAGACATATGATTGAAGACGTTACAATTAACACGATTGCTCGAATTTTTTCAGTTCTCACACCATACAGCTCGGAGATCTCGTAGTCTTCCTCGACTATCCTCAAAACAGCCGAACTTTTGCTGAAAAGGAAACCAAAGAGGGAGAAGAGAAAAGCAATGGAGATTAACCCAGAGATTAGATGGAATTCGAGAATAGTTTCTCCAAAAATTTCGACTCTTTGTAGTGGGATCAAAAGATACTGCATCCTAAATGAGATCCTGAGCACCTCTTCGACTGCAATCGCAAATCCAAGGGAGAATATCGTTGATTTAGCGACGCCCAGATTTCTTGTTGCCAAATGCAAGAAGTAACCAGCCAAGGCTCCAGCGAAGATAGACAAAAGGGCATTAAAAGCACTTAGATACGCTCCAAGCGTTAAAAAAGATGCAAAAGACAGGTTTAGAATTTTTCCAGCCCTGTAGCAAAGAAGCAAGGAGATGGAGAGCACAGAGTAAAAAAATGCGGTAAGAATTTCTGAAATCATGTCAAAATCTCGATTTTACCATCTCGATAAATACCTATGCTACC